>JAFUUG010000172.1 GCA_017483905.1 Bacillota bacterium | reverse complement strand
GGCTTTTAACCGAAGAAAAGTGCGAGTATCTTTTCAGAAAGTCAAAATACGCAAATGACCGATTGTTCGCTTTTGACAATATCAAAGATAAGGAACTGATTATATCAAAACTTAAAATGATACGAAAATACACCGATGAACGCATTAAGTTTTATCTTTTGTGTGCTTATAACCACGATAAAAACGGTGTATATGATGAAACATTTTGGAAACAGGATATAATCGATCTTTTTGAGCGAATAAAAATTCTTGCGGAATACGCTTGTTTGCCCTATATAATGCGTTTTGAAAAATACAAAGAAAGTAAGTACAAAGGCATTTACATAAATACAGCCGCTCGGTGTAATCAAGCAAATATGTTTAGAAAAATGACATTTTCGGAATTTTGCAAAAAAAGAGATATATGCAAGAAAGGTATAGAAATTTTCGGTTCGGACTATATCCGGTATGAAAACAGCGGAATGAAAAAAGGTGCAGCTTGGAGATATTTAGACGAATTTTCGGCTAACTATCCCGATATAGCCGACAAGTATTTCAATTTTTCGGGTGATTCTTAAATTTATCATTTACTTTTTTGTATTGCTATGGTAGAATTATTGTAGGTTGTTTGTGCTGACGGCTTTGTGCTACGGTGCAATAAGTTTGTTTGAGGTCTTGTTATAAAACCTCAAGGGTGGTAGGCGAGCCTCCAGAAAGGAGGACTGCCATTATGAATGGTATAGATATGTTTTTTGTAATTGAGACAGTCAAATTCGTTTGGCTTAACATAAAATGCAAATACTATCAGCTTCACAAATCCATACATAATGAAAACAGCCACCCTGCGAGCAAATAGGTGAGTGGCTGTTTCATTACCCTGTAATAAACTGCCGCCTATCCACTTCAGCTAAAACAGCTTAGTCGAAAGACGGGATCAGAGCGAGTGTGACCAGCACTTGCTCTTTTTCTAATTTGATTATACAATACAGAAATGCAAAATGCAATACCTTTTTCAAAATTTAATAATGTTTATCCATAGGCAAGTATTGATTATAAAATATCGTACTTGCCTTTTTTTATTCCAAAAAAGGAGGATTTTTCTTATGAAATTAGTAATTGCGGAGAAACCGTCGGTAGCTATGAGCTATGCTAAAGTGTTAGGTGCAAAACAGCGAAAAGACGGCTATACAGAGGGTAACGGTTATGTAGTAAGTTGGTGCATCGGGCATTTGGTGTTACTCTCTCCTCCCGAAAGCTACGGCGAGGAATACAAGAAATGGGATAATCTGCCCATTATTCCGAATAACTGGAAATACGAAGTTTACAAAGGTACTAAAAAGCAGTTTGATATACTCAAAAAGCTGATGAACGAAAAGCGTATTGACAGTATTGTATGTGCAACAGACGCAGGGCGAGAATGAGAGCTTATATTCAGGCTTGTCTATAATCAGGCAAACTGTAAAAAACCTATCGAAAGGCTTTGGGTATCATCGCTTGAAGATTCGGCTATTAAGAAAGGTTTTGATAATCTAAAGTCGGGAAAAGAATATAATAACCTCTACACTTCGGCATTATGCAGAGAAAGAGCCGGCTGGCTTATCGGAATGAATGCGACGAGATATTTCACGATAAAAAACGGTAACAACGGTGTTCTCTCTATCGGCAGAGTACAAACACCTACCCTTGCTATGATAGTGCAGTGTGACAGAGATATAGAGAATTATGTCAAGAGCAAATACTATACCATTGAGATAGATTGCGGCGAATTTAAGGCGGTAAGCAATAAGTTTGAGAGCCGTTCAGACGTGGAAATGATAGCCGAAAAGTGCAAGACTGCAAGAGTAAACGGTGTAATCACAGAGAAAAAGACGGTCAATCCGCCTAAACTTTTCGATTTGACTTCCTTGCAAAGAGAAGCAAACAAAATATATGGTTTTACAGCACAGAAAACCCTCGACTTGCTTCAAAAACTTTACGAAGCAAAGTTAGTGACATATCCGAGAACAGACAGCAGATACTTGACGGAAGATATGACCGATACCGCAAAATCTGTTAT
>JAFUUG010000171.1 GCA_017483905.1 Bacillota bacterium | reverse complement strand
CTGTCCGCAATACATTCTATTCCTTTATCCGCAAGAAGCTCAACAAACCGTTTTGTATATCTTACATCGTCATTACGCTGCATAATATTTACGCAAAAATCATCTTGTATCGAAAATATCTCTATTGAGATACCGCCGCTCAGACTCATATCCAAAACAGGCGTAAAATCGGTTATATACTTATCGAGACCGCAAAACGAAACTCTGCCCGTATAGCTCACTTCAAAGGTGTTTTTGCCTATCTCGTCCAAAAGAAATTCTTTCATAAACTTATGCTTTTGTGAAAGTGTAAAGTCTTTTATCTTTCTTTCGTTTTCTATATGCTTATTGACTGAAACAAGGTCATTTGCATCATCCGCACGGATTATCACGGTTCCCCTTGCCATTGTGTTCAAAAGCTCAATATCTCTGCTGCGCATCTTTTCTTGATAGGCTATCGGAAGAATATTTACATGACACAAATGACTGAAAGATTTTCCGAGTGCTTTTCGATATTGGTGCTGCATTCCGCATACTATCGGCAGTTTCGTTTCGGGATGAATGTCAGCGATCGCGCGATACATAACGGATGCAATAAATGTGGAGGGGCTTCCGTCAACACTTGAAGCGTATCTCATCATCTCTTTCTGCTTTATTTTTAAGCGGAAAGAAGTCCATTTATTCCTGCTTTCATATCCTTTCGGCTGTTCTGCAAGCATAAACACATCTTCGGGGCGTTTATCACTGCCCAAAGGCATTGTTTTTACAATTTCTTCGGGAAACGGATAATCGTCCGCTTCATCGGTCGATATATCGCTGCCCGGAAGAGCAATATTTGCCGTGTCAAACTCCTCTTCGGGATGAAGTATATGCAGATAACAGTACAGCAATGTTTTGATAAACGGGAACAGGCCGTTCCCGTCCGTTAAGAAATGTGATGTATCAATATATATCAAATCATTGTCATAAGCTATTGCAAACAGGTGTAGGCTGCTTTCCCCGCTGCCCAAAGGTATTGCTTTGCCGCTTGGTGTTATCGGCAGCGGTGCGTCATTATGAGCTAACACATATTCCTCGCCTTTTCTTATCAGTTTTACCGAAAAATACGGATAACGTTCAATAGCTGTATCCACAGCTTTTCTTAACGCATCGGGATCTATCGGCTCGGTCATTTTTATACGTGTACGAATGGTATTGTTCAGCTCATCCCCTGCGGCATATATAAGATTATTTACTCTGTATTCCATATTTTTTCTCCCTCCCTATATTACATTTTAAAACTCGATTATCGGCTTTAATTTTGCCCCAATATCAATTTTACTGTTTACGAAGCCAACGCCTCGGCATCATTTTCGTCATTTGCTGCATCTATACAACTGTAAATATATTGGTCGGAGAGTTCGTTTATTCTGCCGCTTTCCTTTTCTTCATCAAGAAAAACGTTGACATATTTAAGCAGATCTTCCGAGCCTTTCGGCATAAGAAAGCCAAGCTGACCATTTGTGAACGGCTCATAAATCAGCGGTGCGGCAAGCCTGTTATCTTGTCCGACATAGAAACCGGCCTCCATTATCTCCGTTATCATAGCATCGGCTTCTCCCTCGGCTATCAAACTTGGTATTTCTGCATTTTCCTCATGAATGATAAGCTGTGCATTGGGTAGGTTTTCTTTTGCAAATTTTTCGTTAAGTCCGCCCGGATTTTCCATAACACGCACTTCGTGGCGGTTTATATCTTCAAGGGGCTTGTATTTGTCAACATCTTCGGCACGGATAAGTATCGTCTTCCCATTTCCGAGATAACCGTTTGACATGAGTGCCTGTTCTTTTCTTGCATCCGTAATTGTAATTCCGCATACTGCAAGATCGAATTTGCTGTCAAGCGTATCATCCATAAGTGTCGGCCATGTTGTCGGTACATATTCTATCTTCACACCGAGTTTTTCGGAAAGATCATTGGCAAGTTCAGCATCAAATCCCTCATAATCACCCGTTTCCGCATTCAGGTAAGACATCGGGCGATAATCGCCTGTCGAGCCTATCCTTATAACCCCTTTTTGCTTTATTTCCTCAACTTTGCTGCTTGTTTCGGTTTGTTCGGCAGTATTTTGTAACTGTTCGGGTTTGGTGCTTTGTTTTCCACACCCCGAACAGACAAGACCTAATACCAAAAGTGACACCGCTGTTGTCCTCACAAATATATTTTTCATGCTGTACACTCCTTAAATCAAATATTTACTGTTCTTCTTCCTTTGATGGAACGATAAACAAAAAGTCATTCAATTCTTATCTTGTAAATTTATTATAACATAAAATATTCACAGATTCAATGTTTAATCGTGTAGGAGGCTGATCGTCAAAGGGTGCCCCGTTAGGCGTTGAAAAGCTGAGATTAACGAAAGCACCATACGAAAACACACCGGGGTTACTGCCGGCTATCTTGCAAAGGAATCGAAAGGCCTTTAAAACGCTGTCGCAAATCACTATACCTCAACCAAAGCATAAAAAAGCACACCCTCCAAGACAGTCACTTAAATTGCCCATGCGGATGTGCTTATATATTTTGTCGATATTTGGCTGCTTCTGTTGGTATGCCTATTTGTTGTATTTGCATTCCGAAATAAATATTGTCTCAGATTTATGTATCTTTATAAATTTTCCTCAAAAAAAGGCTGCTCATAATCGGGCAGCCTTTCGGTATATTGTATATAGTTTTTGAGAAAAAAATTTTT
>JAFUUG010000170.1 GCA_017483905.1 Bacillota bacterium | reverse complement strand
GAAAGAACTTTAGAAAATTATATGAAAATAGGTGCTGAAATGCGACTTTTCAAAGCACTTAGCACAAGGCTTGTCGTTGAGATCGATTCTGTGCTGTCGACAAAGGATATTGATAAAATGTTGAACGCATTTAATAAAATTGATGAAGTGTGTTCAAAGGTGGAGGATAATATGTTCGTCGACTTCCCGAATCTTTCAGATGAATACCTTGATGTGTTTTACGGGGCTTTAAATGATAAACCAAGAAACGATACAGACAAGAGAATAACGGAAATTGCAAAGGAGATAGCGCATGAGCTTTTTAGAAAAGGAAATTGAGCGAAAACTTGTAAAAACCGTTAAGGCATTGGGAGGGATCGCACCTAAGTTTGTATCTCCGGGATTTGACGGTATGCCTGATAGGATCGTATTGCTGCCGAACGGTAAGGTTGGATTCGTTGAAGTAAAGTCGCAGGGCAAAAAACCGAGAACATTGCAGGCTGCAAGGCACAATTTACTTCGAAGATTAGGATTTAAGGTATTTGTTTTGGATAACGAAAATCAGATAAAAAATATTATTGATGAGATAAGAGGTGAAAGAAGTGAAGTATACACCACATGATTATCAGAAATATGCCTCCGATTTTATAATAAAAAATGAGACAGCGGCGGTATTCCTTGAAATGGGTTTAGGGAAAACCTCAATCACACTTACGGCTCTTGATGAATTACTCTTTGACAGATTTGCGGTACACAAAATTTTAATAATCGCACCGCTTCGAGTTGCAAGAAGCACATGGGCAAGTGAGATAAACAAATGGGAACATTTGAAAAACTTGAAATACTCCATAGCTGTCGGAACAGAGAAGGAGCGAAAAGCGGCACTTACCGAAAAAGCGGATATTTATATCATAAACAGAGAAAATGTGCCGTGGCTTATTGAAAATTATGAATTTGACTTTGATATGCTTGTGATTGACGAATTAAGTTCTTTCAAAAATCATCAGGCAAAGAGGTTCAAGGCACTTATGAAAGTCAGACCTAAGGTTAAACGAATCGTAGGACTTACCGGTACACCATCAAGCAATGGACTAATGGATTTGTTTGCGGAGTTTAAACTTCTCGATATGGGTGAACGTCTTGGAAGATTTATCGGAAATTTTCGCAATACATACTTCACTCCCGACAAAAGGAACGGTGAGATCGTTTATTCATATAAACCTTTACCGGGTGCAGAAGAAACGATTTACAAGCAAATATCGGACATAACCGTTTCTATGAAAGCAATCGACCACCTAAAAATGCCCGAACTTATAAGTACCGAATACAAAGTAACTCTTTCGGAACAGGAAAAGAAAAAATACGAGAAATTCAAGCAAGAACTTGTTCTTCCCGAAGAAGATGTCACAGCCGCCAATGCTGCGGCACTTTCAAATAAGCTGGTACAAATGGCAAACGGTGCTGTATATTCCGATGATGAAAGTATCGTGAAAATACATGAACAAAAACTTGATGCACTTGAGGATATAATTGAATCGGCAAACGGGAAACCGATTCTTGTGGCATATTGGTATAAACACGACTTAACGAGAATAGAAGAACGGCTTGATAAAATCGGCATAGCACATGAGCAGATAAAAAGCGATGAAAGTATCAAAAAATGGAATAGCGGTGAAATCCCGGCTGCATTGATACATCCGGCAAGTGCGGGACACGGACTGAATTTACAGAATGGCGGTTCAACGATTGTTTGGTTTTCTCTTACTTGGAGCTTGGAACTTTATCAACAGACCAATGCAAGATTATATCGGCAAGGACAGAGGAATACCGTTGTAATTCAGCATATTGTGTGTAAAGAAACTATTGACGAAGATATTTTAAAGGCAATCAACAGAAAAGAATCCGGGCAAAATGCCTTGATAGAGGCTGTGAAATGGAGGTTAAAGTGAATGTGCAAAAGAGGAGAGATCTATTTTTCAAACTTGGGATACGATTTCAGTTCGGATAAGCAATGCGGTTCAAGACCCGTTATCGTAATAAGCAATAACAGAGCAAACAGAAATTCATCGGTTGTAACGGTTATCCCGATGACGAGCCGATTGAATAAAAAGCCGCTGCCGACTCATGTGTTTGTGAACAGAAGGTTATCTGGTCTTGAGAAAGACAGCATAGCACTTGCGGAGCAGATAACAAAT
>JAFUUG010000169.1 GCA_017483905.1 Bacillota bacterium | reverse complement strand
TAATTGTACTTATTTTAAACCACATTCATCACAAATAATTTAGTATTACAGATATAACAATATAATAAAAAGTAATACAAATAATTTTATACAGGAGTGATACTTATGAAAACAAAAATGTTATCGGCACGGATAAGCGAAGAACTTTTCGCTAAATTAGACAAACAAGCAGCAGAAAACGGCATAAACAGAAATCAGCATATAGTAAATCTGTTATCAGCCGAACCATGCAGCAGCAGTAATTCCATATATCAGGACATCATCAGAAATAACGCATTACTCGGCAATATTCTCAGAGAAAAGCAAAAATATGATGATTATGATACTACCGATAAAGAGATACTGAATCAGCTAAAAGACATAAATCACAATCTCTTCCTCATTCTCAAAGGCGGTGATAAATAATGGCACTTGTAAAATTAGCAGAAGGTTCATACAACGATGATCCGGCAGTCAGCGATGTCATTAATTATATAACAAGACCTGCTCAATATTCGGAAATATTCTGCAACAATCTTGTCCCCGGCAGCACAGAAGATATGATACAGCAGATATATAATTGTCAGTACGCCTACGGAAAAACTTCAGGCAAACGAATATATCATTTTATAATAGCATTTGATGACAGAGATCACTTGGACACTGATTTGACAGAACAGTTGTTTTCCCTACTCTTCAATAAATACTTCAGTGAATATCAATGTATCGCTGCAATACACCGCAACACAGATAACCCACATATACACTTTGCATTCAACCCGGTAAATATATATACAGGTCTTAAATTCAGCAGGCACTACAGTTTCTTCAACGAACTTCAAACCGGGATAAACACAATAGTATAGCCAGACTTATCGGTATTTTAACAAAACCCCCGAAATAATACACTTAAACAGGGATACCCAAATATACATCAAATTTTTGAAATTACACAAAATCGAGTATCCCTGTTTATTAAATATGAGCCTGTAATACAGCACTTTTCAAAAATCACCCGTTTAAGAATAGGCAGACTGATATTATCTCCCTTACATCATCTCCTTAAAAGCCAATCCGCAAACCCCATTCAAGCTCTGCCCATTGTATTTTATCTTCTTGAATTCCACCGGAATATTGTATCTGCAACATATCCTCTTCAACATGACAGTTGTTGCCTCCTGAGATATATTCAGCTGTATACCGGTATTCAGACAATACATCTTAAACCTTTCAAACAAAGCATGATTAGTTATTTTAGATTCAACGACAGGCACAAAGCATTCTCTGAGATAGTTTTCTGCAATTTTCTCAATATCGGTATCCTGCATATAATCCGTTATGTTCTAAATACAATTATTGCAGGCAGCACACTTCGTAAAAACATAGTTTCTGCATTTCAGTTCATTATAGTGACAAAGAGCCTTGAATACGATCTCATCCTTTTCTTCCAATATTTTCGTCACAATATGCCTGTCCATATTTTCGGGTGCAACCGCATAGTTAAACGGTATTATTATCAGCCTTCTTGAAAAACCCTCATCAAATATGTTAGTCACAACAGGGAAATTACTCGAAAAAATAAACTTGCAATGCGTTCTGTCAAACATAGGATCTGTGAATTTGCCCTCCATACGATATATGTCATTTCCTGTTATGGCTTTCAATACACTTGCAGCCTTATTTGTAATCTTTCCGTCCGGAAGATCCATTCCTATATTGATCCTCGCCTTAGATAAAGGATATGTGTTAAATCGTCCTTCAAGCTCATTTATCCCAAGCCCAACAACAGCATCACCCACGAAAAGATTCCTCAGAACTTCTCCGAATGTACTTTTGCCGCTTCCTGCTCTTCCCTGCATAACAAAAAAACATTGTCCCAGTGTATCATATGTAAGGCAGTACCCCAGAACCTCCCAGAGCAATTTAATGACAGACACATCACCGCCCAAAACCTCATATAAGAAATTGTCGAATACAGGTGTAGCCGGAATATACATATATGATTTATAATTGCAGTTTATTTTACTTGTAACAAATATATCTCCGTTATTTGCATAAAACAAATTGCTCTCAGTATCATAGATATAATTATTGAAAGCAATAAACCTTGACTCATCATAATCTTTCGGTATTCTGTTTTTTGGGTGCATCACCAATATTCTATATATTTCGTTTACATATTTAAGCACCTTATCCCCGGGTATATTATTGTAATTCTGTGCCTTAATAATCGTTTGAGCATCATATATTGAAACAGATTCATAGTAACCGTCTGCAAAAAAATAAAGCATTCCGTTTTTACTTCTGAGTTTTACCCTTTTCATAAAATTTTCTGCTTCGTTCATCATACTAAAACTATCATTATCCGAAATTCTTGTCATCTCAATATTTCCTATGAGTCTATCATCATATATCTCATCGGGTATGTTTTTGCACATATCAAAATTTTCAGTCCGCACAAAAGGAACTTTTGCATCCCTGAACAAAGGTCTTTCATACTTCATATCATTTACTTGCCTGCTATATTCAAAAAAATTCATATATGTCACCTACTATCAAATTTACCATCGGAACCCGGAACCCGGAACCCGGAACTCAAAGACTCCGGATCCCGATGTATCTCATCAACTGTTTATCGTCTTGTCAAGTTTCTTCATTGCATCTTTTCTTATTGCATCTGCCGAATGTAAGTACACCTGACTTGTTATCGCAGAACTTGAATGTCCGAGTATCCTGCTGACGGTCTCTATATCCACCCCCGAACTTATCAGAAGCGTAGCGGCGGTATGTCTGAGTCCATGAAATGTTATGTGTTTCAGACCTTTCCTCTTTATAAATCTGTTAAACCACTGCGATATCGAATCCGGATGAATCGTTTCCCCGAAATCATTCGTAAAAACATAATCAGAATCAGTCCACTTATTCGCAAGCAGCTCCTTCATATCAGACTGCCATTTTCTGTACTGCACAAGTAAATTTTCAACAGACTCCGACATTGCTATCATTCTGAAACAGCTGTAAAAATCCTTATTGAGCAATCGGATAAAAACCGTTCATACAGCAAAATCAACAAGCTTGCCGAGAATTATATTTTCGCTGTATACAACTTTTTTGAAATAGAAATTTTCGATATATTTCCATCCAATGACGATCCTGATACCGATGAAATCGGCGAAACAAATTATTCAACAAATAACCCTCAATCACTCCAAAGACGAATAATCAGGCATAGATATGAACCAAGACCACCTTTCAATTTTGAAATTCGTCCTGCAAATATAATAGGAATTATAGATAAGATCCAGAAATATTTAAAGCCTTTATTTAATGAAATGACCAAGAAAAAGAACATAGCAATAAATCAATTTAATGCACAAAAAGAAACCGAGCAAACGATAGACAAAAAAGCTGCACCATTTGTTAATATGTCACCTTACTGGTACATTCTTATGAATCCATTTCAATACTTTGTTCAGTTAGACGATGACTTATTATATTACTCAATTATAGATCCGAATATAATTGATTTAAAAAGTATTTTTGCAGCGTACAAATGCAAAAATAAAGAGAGCAAATTAATTCAAATCGAAACAACTTTATCTTCATTATTGACAGAATACTTAAAAAAATTAAAAGCAGAACAGCATGATATTTATGCAAATCTAAAAATTTCAATAGTTCAACAGATACCCCTTAACTATAAACTTCCAATATATGAAGACAAAAATATCCCGAAACAATCAGATCCGAACTACTATACACCTGATGATATGCTTAAAAGACTCGCTTACTATGAATCAGACACAGAAAGAAAATATGTGATAACGGGTTTTGAAGATAATTATTTCAATCGCATTAAAATCAGTTTTAACTACCAAGGAATTCTTCCGACGGATTCACACTTTTTTAATTTATACTATTATTGTCCACCGGAGATCAACTTCATGGAGAAAAATTTCAAATATAACTGTTATAAAATCGATTTAAGAGATCATGAATTGAATAATACAGATTACAGCTTTTGCTTGGATTATCTCGATTCCATGTCAGATACCGACTATTCATATATCCTGCTCAAAATGGTATTTTGGGGCTTAGAATCAATAAATAACGAGGACAAAAAGCCTCCATCGGAAAACACATCTGGTGAAAAAGAGATAGCAGTAAAGCTGCTTAATAAAAATG
>JAFUUG010000168.1 GCA_017483905.1 Bacillota bacterium | reverse complement strand
TACCCCTTCCGTTCGTTTTTTCTTTGATAAACTCAGCTATGTCACATTTTCTGCTGTCACAAAAATTATCTACAGATATTCCAAAACTTAAAGCTTTCTCTCTTTGTATATCTTTATTGCCGATAGCATATACATTTTCTATCCCAATATCACGCAAATACATCAATATAAACATACCTATTGTTCCAAGTCCGCAAACCGCAACAGTATCTGTTTGCTTTATACTTACTCTTCGTATTGCGTGGATAGCAACACACATCGGTTCAAGCATTGCTGCTTCTTCAAATGATACATTTTCAGGCAACTCCAATAGATTGCTTACAGGCACAGCTACATATTCCGCAAACCCGCCGTTTCTTCTTGAACCTATATAATCATAATTTCTGCATAATTCATATTTTTCATTTTTACAAGATCCACATTTACCACAAGGTATCAATGGAAATACACCAACACGCTTATTAAGCCATCTATTATTTTCGATACTTCCCACTTCGACGACTTCTCCCGAAAATTCGTGACCAACAATAAGCGGATAATGATAAGCACCCGTTTTATAAACACGAGGAATATCCGAGCCACATATTCCCACAGCTTTTACTTTTACAAGTACTTCGTTTTCTTTAGTTCTCGGTATATCAACATCTTCATATCGTATATCACTTATATTATGTAATACCAATGCTTTCATTTTTCATCAGATCCTTGAATTTATCTAAATCAGCTTGTGTAGTTATCTTAAAATTATTTTCATCGCCATCTACCATCATTATATTCATACTGGCAAGAACGGCAGGCTCACTTGAACCATTAATACTCAGAATTTTATCAGGCAATAGTTTTATATTTGCATCGTAGTATTTTCCAAACCGAAAAACTTCGGGTGCTTGTCCCGCATAAATACATTTTCTATCAAGTAGTTTGGTAATTCTTTGACCGTCATCACTGAAATAAACAGTATCTTTCGTAGGCAGGACAGGCAAAACACCATCACATTTATTATTATATGCAGTATTTATACATTTGTCAATCAATTCATTCGAAAGCATCGGTCTTGCAGCATCATGAATAAAAATCAAATCATTTTCATCGGCAAATGTTTTTACAAATTCTAAGCCGTTAAAAATCGAAAGTTGCCTATTTCTTCCTTGCTTGACCAAACCAATGCCCTTAGAAACATTTTTGCAATACATCGATATGTATTTATGCCAACTTTCTTCGGCAACAATAACAATTTTATCTATAAAATCATTTCTATTTATCGTGTCAATACAATATCCTATTATCGGTTTATTATTGATTTCAATATATTGCTTTGGTATATCAGAGCCTATTCTCGTACCAACTCCACCTGATAATATAAGTGCAATATTCAAAATTTCATCTCCCGTATATTTCTGATAATTTCGGAATAAGGTCTGTTCTTTCCAAAAAGCAATGTTGTTCCAAGTACAAACCCATCTACTCCCAATGGTGCAAACTTCTTTATTTTCTCAGCACTGCAAGCTCCATCCCAATATACTTCAAAATCTATTTCTTCTTTAAGTTCCAGTAGTCTTAATATTTTATTTCCAACATAAGGAAGATACATTTGCCCTGCATTTCCGGGATTTACAGACATAACCAAAACTCTTTTAACTATTCTAAGCATTTCTGTTACTGTTTCAATACTTGTACCGGGATTTATTGCAATTCCGGGTATCATATCAGCATCAATTATTCTTTGCAGTGTAGTCGATGGATGATATTCAGCCTCGGGATGAATATATACAGTATCACCTTTTCTTAAATTTTTCAAAAAAATATTTATATTATTGCTTGGATGTTCTATCATCAAATGAACATCTAAAGGTTTCTTTGTAACTCCCGCAATATATGCCATATCATTAAGCGACATCGCAAAGTTATGTACATATCTTCCATCCATTATATCAATATGGAATGAGTCTATATTCCCTACCTCAAGTTCATTTACTTCCTTTTCAAGATTACCAAAATTAGCACACATCATAGATGCTGTTAGTTTAAAATCCATATTTCTGTACTCCAATTCTTATATATTATAGTAAACGACAAAAGTACTTGTACTCTTGTTGCTTCCTTGTGTCGACTACGGTTCACAAAGCGTTTGTTCTTCTTATATTCAGTCATGTGCATGTCCTGTAGGGTTATAGTAAACTACAATTTTTTAATGTCATTTACTATAATTTTATTGATATTTTATAAAATATCAGATCACTAATCAGCATAACCGTTTGGATTTTTTCTTTACCAATTCCAACTATTTCGACACATATCTTCAATATTATATTCAGCTTTTCAGCCAAGTTCTTTTAAAGCTTTCATTGGTTCGGAATAACAAATCGCTACATCTCCGTTTCTTCTCGCCTCAATAACGTATGGAATCTTTACGCAATTAATTCTTTTAAAAGTGCTAATTATCTCTAAAACGCTATAACCTCTTCCAGTTCCAAGATTATAAACCTCGATACCGCAATTATTATTAATTGCATTCAATGCCTTTATATGTCCACGAGCAAGATCAACTACATGTATATAATCTCTAATCCCCGTTCCGTCAAATGTAGGATAATCATTTCCATACACATGTACTTTTTCTAATTTTCCTGCTGCAACCTGTGTAATATATGGCATCAAATTAGTAGGTACTCCTTTAGGATTTTCACCAATCAATCCTGAACTGTGGGCTCCAATGGGATTAAAGTATCTTAAAATAACAATATTCCATTACTTATCTGATTTATATAGATCAAAAAGCATCTGTTCAATCATCCATTTCATCCATCCGTATGGATTCGTACAAATACCTCTTTTGCAATCTTCAGTAATTGGTATCATTTCGGGATTTCCATAAACTGTTGCAGATGAACTGAAAATGATATTTTTACAACCATATTTACGTAAAGCATCAATAAGAACGAGTATAGCTGTAAT
>JAFUUG010000167.1 GCA_017483905.1 Bacillota bacterium | reverse complement strand
TTCTCCTTTGTAAAAAATTTCGGACACCGACTTTTGCCGATGCCCGTTTGTTTTCACCATTCCTCGTCAATTTCCACATTGTCATTATCGTACTTCCCGCTTACGAAGTCGCTCTCAACAATGCTGCCGTAGGTGTATCCGTCATCGTTTCTTAAGAATATCTCTCTGTCGGAATCGAAATCCACAAGCAAGCTGATAAGCTCTCCGACCGTCATCGTTCTGCCGCATTGCTCAGGGTCGTAACCATTTTGGTTTGTGTTTAAGAATATTGCTTTTTTCACTCTAATGTACCTCCGTGGTTTAGGTTATTTCAAAGGCTTTTGTTTTCCTTTGCTGTGAACATATTAACTTTAAACCACAGATAAATCCACATATTTTTCGCCATATATCCGACAAATATGTGCCTTGGAGGTTGACGGTTGATTGTGTATGTTTGTTGAAAAATTCAAATCTGCAAATTTATTTATGTCCGCAACAAAATATTTGCGTCTCGGTATCATTTCTCAATCGGGTTCATACATCAGTATACTTACGTTAAATATCCCGTTAAGTGTTTCTATCTCCATAGTTCCCTTATAGCGTTTAACGATGTTTTTGACAGAACGCAGACCTATGCCGTGTCCATCTTTATCGGAGATAGGCAAGCCGTGTTTATCAAGTTTCAGGCTGCCTCTATAGGCATTGAATATAGAGATAACAAGTGTTTTCGGATTAAGAAGCCCTATGCGGATATCTACGAGCCTGTTGTCGCCGTCAAGTTCTGCTGCGGCTTTTATGGCATTTTCCACAAGGTTCCCCAAGACTGCACACATATCGGATTCCTTAGTCGGAAGATCGTTCCCAAGATCGATAGACCAATTTATCGTAACATTCCGTGCTTTTGCAATATCGTTGTAGTGGTTTGCGATAGCATTTACCACTTGATTTTCGCATATCATCCTATGACTTTCGGAAACGGTCGCTATTATTGGGGAAAGATATTCTTTCAGTTTATCTGTTTGTCCGTTTTCAAGATAATTATTGATGATAAGTATATGCTGCCTGAAATCGTGACGCTGATTTGCGCTCTCTTGCAGATATTTCATTGTTTTGCGGTATTGCTTTTCTTCCATTTTTAATAAGTCAAGGCTTTGCTGAAGCTGTGCGGTCTCTGTCAAATTTTTTGAAATACGCCAAAGAATATGATACAAAAACAATGCCATAAGCGGTATGGAGAGCAAAACCACAAGACATATCATCCTAAGACGCCCCGTCATGACATTTGCTGCACTTACGGGATTCATCCATATCAAAGCCAATGCGGCAATTATCGGGCCTGCCATAAGGATTTTCCAAACGGAGTCGAGGTTTTCGTTTTCAAAAAGTTCGGGGAATTTTTCAAGAAGTGTCCGCACGAAAACAGCCCCCACCACCGCCGACACAACAAGGCATATAAGCCCCGAACCGAGTTCATATACTCTGTAAGTATTTTCAAGTTCGAGAGGTGCTGTAAGGAATGTATTGTATGTGGTCGAAAATGCACACAAAAAAGTCGCATTGGCAAAGCAAAATATTTTTTTCGATATCGACAGTTCAAAGCACAGATGATAAAAAATAAAGAATATTATCATAGACGGAAAAATAACGGTATTCGATGTAATATCAAATGCAGTGCAAAGCTCCGTACCTATCAGGAAAAATGCAGTCAGCAATATGAAAAGTGCGCCGATAAAAAACGGCAGTTTCACCTTGCGGTATTCAAAAACGGGTATTATCGCAAATGCGGCGGCAGGCAGCACCATTGCAAGCTCTGCCATATAGCGAAGTGCCAAAGATATATTCATATATCAAGTCTCCTTCTCATTCGTATGGTTGCATATTTGGTGAATTTTGCGTATATTTCTTTTCGCCCCCGTCTGCGGAGAGGATATGTTGTTTCGTCCTGCATGATTATGATGTCATCTTTTATTTGTGCCGTGTAATCCATATTTACGATCACTCCTCTGTTGCAGATAAGGAAATTAGGCTCGGTTTCGAGTGCGTTTTCTATTTCCTTGAATATCATATTGCATTGGTAGACCTCGCCCGTTATCATTTTCATCTCTGTGGAGTGATTGTTGGATAAAACCGAAAATATCTCATTTATCTCAACTTCTATCACGTCATGCGGTATACTTATTTTCAGAAACTTTTCCTCGGCGGATAGATCTCTCAGAGTTCTTTCCGTTACCTCTGCAAATGCTTCATATTCAAAGGGTTTGCACAGATAACCTTTCGGCTGAAAAGGAAAAGATTTGAATACAAAATCACGGGTGGTGGACATAAAGATTATTGCTATGTTCCGATCTCCCTTGCGAAGCCTGTCGGCAAGGTCAAGCCCGTTCATCTCATCCATACATATATCAAGAAAAACTATCTGAAATTCTCCTTTGCGGTAGACTTTGAGAAATTCCTCTGCATTTTGAAACTGTGCGGTGCGGACAGTGCCTATGCTGCGATCACTAAAATAATTGTCTATGTATTCCGAAATATTCCTGCGATCGGCTTCGATGTCATCGATCACGGCGATATTCAATCTCATATACACCCCTCCTAAGGAAACCTCTGAAAATTGCGAACAGCAATTTTTAGAGGTTTCTGACAAGCCCTAAAAATCGGCATCAAAATTTACACGCAAGAATTTTTGTGGATTTTTAGAGGCACCTTAAAACTCTGTATTCAATAGTATAGCATAGTAAAATACAAAAAACAATAAAACTCAATGACCGTTCACGCAATTTTTTACCGTTCACGCAAGTTGTATTGATTTTAGATAAAAATTATGGTAAGGTAAAAATATCCAAAATTATAAAACCCAATGACCGTTCACGCAATTTTTTACCGTTCACGCAAGTTGTATTGATTTTGGATAAAATTTGTGGTAAAGTACAAATAAGGAATTTTCAAAAATTTTCGGAAAAGGGGTTGACAAGGTTATGTGTAAAGTGTACGATTTAGCAAGCAAGCAAGCAAGCAAGCAAGCA
>JAFUUG010000166.1 GCA_017483905.1 Bacillota bacterium | reverse complement strand
TGATTCTAATAATTCTTTTTAGGCTGATTAGACTTCAGCCTTATTTTGCTGTTCTTTTTCGCTTATATTTTTTGATAGTTTAATCATTATAATTCTGTAAGTATTATTAAGCATTATTCCGTTGCATTTTACAATCAGCTAGAAAATTGCAACATCATCTATGCTTTCGTGTATCTGTGATGCAAAAATCATGTATCACAGATGCACATCATTACATTTGTAACTTCTGACATAAAGGCACATTTTGTTTCCAGCACTGTACAGTTCCGACTGCACAACACAAGTTTGTCCCTTACAGTCATAATGTGCAACATAATAATTATCTTTATTGCTATCAATGCACAACACCATAGCTGCACCTTATGATCCATATTGCACAACACAGCTGTCAACCATTATGTTCTTTACACCTATCATCTCCCTTGCTAAACCCAAACGCCTTATATGCATCATGCCGATTTTCAGGCTCAACACCATTTTTCCAAAGAATAAGCCATGAAAAAAATTTAAAGTCGAAAATCCACCTTTTCGATCATGCAAGACTAAAATTCCGGCATTTTCGACCGATATAAGCCCCTGAAAGCCCACTTCTCTCTAAAAAGGTGGATCTCAACCCCAAAAAATTTATCCCCCTTTCATCATTCCTCTTCTATTTTCGGAATCAAAATCAATTTTTCAATGTCCCTGTTATTACTTCCGATATCAACAATCGCACGACCATGTTCCATATTTTTGATGATTTTTTTGAAATCGTCTAAACTAAAATCACCACTTCCGGTGCTATGCAAAAATCTTGCAAATTTGTTTATATCGCTATCGGGTGGTTTAAAGTATACTTTTGTTCCTGCCATGTTAATAATACTTCTGAGTATCTTACTACTTTTTCCAAAATCAGGTTCCTGAGTCGAACACCAGATGTCCAAATTATATTTCCTGCATTCTCTTAACATAGTGATCAAGATCGCTTTGTCCGAAGTATTCAATTTTTGCATTTCGTCAAGAACTAAAACTGCTCTGTTTTCAGAATGAATATTACTCACATAGTCAAAGAGATCAGTCATTATTATATCAGCTGCTATTTTTTGCTGCTCATCCTGAAGCGATGAAAGCTGAAGTATTATCAAACTTCCACCTTCGCCGTATAATATATTTCTCCAGTAATCTTCTTTATCGCTTTCAAATTTCAGATTCATTATTTTCCGCAGCCTCATAGTAACACTGCTGTTACCATATTTATTTTTCAACTGATAATAGAGACTATTGATAAAATCATCCTTTGACTTAATGCTTTCAATCGCTTCCAAAAGAGTTACTTTCTGCGTATCACCCATACCAAGTGACTTTGCTAAATTTGCCGATATTCTGTCTACTCTTTCATTTGCAGATTCCTCTCGGGTAATTCCGCTATCTTTTGTATAAGCTTTTATGTTAAATAACCCAAGAGGCAGCGCAGTATCTTTTATATCGTATATCTTTACTCAGTCACCTATTATTTCTTTTAATTCCTGTTTTAGTTCATCTGATGAAAAACTGTTTCCCGTATCTATTATGACACATGATTTTCCATTTTCAACAGCGTTCATTACCTCTTTCTGCAAAAAGTATGTTTTTCCGCTTCCTGACGCTCCCGCTATGAAAATGTGATTGTTTATAAGTTTACTTTTATCCAATTCTTTATATTTTTTGAATCTTGGGATCTTATGTTTATCTTTAATAATTTCCCATTGATCCTTACTTCTTTCATGATTATTTTTCGCCTTATTCAATTCGCAGTATGTTCTGTAATATTTAAGCTCCATAACAACAAATCGTTCACCGTTAAACAAAGTATCACCGTTACCATCTAAAATTGTTCTCCTGCATTCATAGCACACTTTTTCCTTACATTCCGAGCTGCTTTTATCCACTATGACAGAAGGTTTATTAGTCTTTATGATCCCTTTGTCTGCAAGTATTTTAAGTACATCCTTTATCTTAAAATTATTATTCAACTCAGGAGCAATATAATTTTTAAAAAAGTTATGTTTAAACAGTACCTCTTGTTTTTCGATATCGATAAAGATGGTCTTATTAAGATCCGTATCTTTATCGATCTTTCTGCCAAATATTTCTGTTATTTCATCAGTATCTTTCACAACTTCTTTAATATGTTCAAGTATATCATCTATGATGTCATTCTCATCAAAAGATATTTTCTGAAAATACTTTCCGAGCAAACTATCTGCTGTTTCATCGTTTATATTTAATTCTGTATCCAAATCGATTTTATATCTGCCATGCAGCACTTCTTTTACCAAATTTAATGTTACTAAAAAAGCTGCATATGTATCTTTATAACTATCGGCAATATTCGTATCATTAATAGTTCCATTATAAATATCATTGCACAAGCCCGGAAGTATACCGATATAGTCCCTCACCAAATCAAGAAATAAAAGAATAAAAACACCATATTCATTCACTATTTCAGAATAATAATCCAAGCTTATATCATCTGTATCTATACGAATTTTAAAAAATGTACTCTTTTCAATGTCTGAACGTTTACAGATAAAACTATTAACATCCTTTACATGCATAAATACCGGTGCTTCTGACTTCCACTCCCTACCCATGAATTCTACAGAGCCATCTCCACAGAAGACATTTTGTATTAGCTTTAAATTATCCTTTACCTTCTTAGACGAAAGATCATATCCTCTTGTTTCAATATTATAAAAGCTGTCCTTTACCGAAACGATCTTTTTTACTAAGTTCTCCTGCATTTCATTTATAGAGATACTTTCTTCATTTTCTATAATATTAAAGAAGAGTTTTTCCCATCTTTTATCAGATATATCGACCAAGAAAATATTACCTGCTTTTACATTATTCATACGCAAAAGACTGTACATGAACGGATAAACCGCCATACATAACAGCACAACTCTTTTTTGCGGATCTGTTATACACTTAAATATACCAAAAAAACGTAAAACGCATCATATGCATCACACCTCTCCGTTTCCCGTATATGCTTTTTAAATAAAGGAGCTTTCGAATCATATGGATTTATATTGACATTTATTTTATAATTCCATATACCTTGGTAACAGTACCAGCCACTATTAAAATCTAATACAAGTCTACTTATCTCTAATTCAGCTATATAATTTCCCATTATACGACTGATTTCCGATGCGGATGCTTTATGCTTAAATGACAGACCTGCAGAAATAAATTTTCCATAGATTTTACCGCTTTCATACTCACTTTTAGTAACTATCACTTTTTTTCTCCGACACATATAATATATGCATCTTCCCGATTTTCTCTGACATCATATACCACATGAGTTATATTGTCTATTTTCCAGTCAGCAAACAATTTTTTTGTTGTCTCTCCCGAAACATCATTTTTTATATTATAAACCAACCCTCCCTGTTCTACTGATATCCATTCGGTTTTCGTTTTTTCACTCTTACTCAATTTTTCGTTACGCAATCGTAGTGATAAGTTTTCCCTGCTCAGTTTACCATTTACTATAACTAAGTTTTCTATTATTTCATCATCACCAGAAGCTTTTTCACTCAATTTATTGACAGATTCTGTCAACTTATGATTATCCAAGCTTAACTCATCGATGATTTTTCCTGCACCTTCAATCGTCGCAGCCATATTACGCGCTTCATCATAACGAACAATCGGACTTCCTGCATAACGCAATATATTATACATAACTTCACTATTTGTTGCCATCGGTGCTTGCATATTCGAACCACATTGATTAAATTGATAATTGTTATTATTCAATTTTCATCCCTCCTAAAAAATAATAATCGGAGGAGACACACAGAATCCTGTTGTGTAACCTCCGATTTGTTACATAATAAATTCCGGTCACTAATCTAAGTTATTTAAAAGATTAATTTTTTCCGAAAGAATATTTGCGGCTTTAGCATCTGCCGACTGAATAGCGTGACTGTAAACCCTTGTTGTCGTATTTACAGTTGCATGTCCCAGTCTCTTGGAAACAGTTGCCACGTTTACACCATTTGCTATCATAAGCGATGCGTTTGTATGCCTTAAAGAATGAGGAGTAAATTTTGGAAGATCATTTTTCTCCACAAATCTTTTCATCCACGCAGATATACTGTCGGGATTCATAAGACTTCCATCTTCTGCCGCAAATACTCTGTCATTGATGACACGCTCTTTCTTGCCATCGGGATAAGTAATTTCAATGGTTTTCACATAATAATCACCCAACCTTTCTTTTATCTCATCACAATAAGCCTTATATTTCATCAGAATATCAAAGGCTTCCTCGGGAAGTCCTATCGTTCTTTGCGATGAAACATTTTTAGTATCTTTTGTAATAATGCCGATACCTGCCACAAACTGCGATGCTCTTCGTATATGGATCACTTTGTTGTCAAAATCAATATCCTTCCATTCGATACCCATCAGTTCGCCACGACGCATACCCGAGTAAAGCAGCAGCATGACCGCCGTTCTCCACCTGATATGTTCTTTTTGAAGAAGCTTTATAACCATCGCAACATCTGTATCCTCTAAAAATACAGCTTCCTTCCTCATAACTCTCGGAGCTTTGATATAATCTTTTGATGCTATATTTTTAGGGATCAGTTCCTCCATTGCTGCTTGTTTAAGAATAACTCCTATAAGCCTGTGATAATGAAGTATCGTCTTTTCGGAATAAGATTTTCTGCTGTAATTAAGTTCAAATATCTTTTTAACAGACATTTTCAACGCCTTTGCTATTGCCTGTGCAGATCCTATACTTATGTGCTTTCCTCTGCACGCAGTTCTGAGTGTAACAATGCCAATACCGGCTTTCTCCGCCAATGATTCCTTTGTTACTCCTTTCCTCTTTATTAAATCATCAAGAGATTCCGATATGGCATAATTACCTCTTTGATTCACACCTTCTTCCCTTAAATTATTATAAAAGGACATCAAATGCTGTGGCTGTAACTTTACAAGCTTAATACCTCCGATAGCCTTATCTATGTTTACAAGCAGTCCTTTATATCTTTGGTATGTTTTTGGTGCAAAATTCACTTTATTGTTTTCAAGCCATTTTTTTGCATATTCACCAAAAGTAGTATTTGAATCAAACACCATATTTCTCTTGATCTTCTCTTCAAAAAGAGCCTTTTGATGTTCAAGTTCTTTATTTATAGCCTTTTCACTCATACCGGGTTTAGGTTCCCACTTCATATAATGTTCTATCTGTTTCCCGTTACCGTCATAACCGTTATAGGCTCTTATATAATATGTAACAGTTCCGTCTTTTGCAGTGTGTTTTTTAACTGTAGCCATTTTTCCTCCTTTCTGACAATCGCACCTACATCGAAAAAGGAAATAAAAGATATACATCATCAACCGGTCATACCAACGGTCTGATCTTATCCTTTCCGGTCATATCCTTGTAATCATCCAAAATCACCACCTCCTTTTCCTGAAAACACTCACCATTTACATAGTTCATGAGATTATTCCAATTAATAAGATATTTCTTTCCTATCTTACAAGTAGGCAATAACCCATTTTTGCATATAAAACGCAGATGATTCATAGATATACCGATATTTTCCTCTTTGCATCTTTCGTAGGTGTTTCTTATCGTTGCAAGTAACGTTCTTTCTTTTGCTTTCATCACAAATCCCTCCTTTTAATCTGCTTACACATATATCATATATGTATAAAAAATTGTATTTTTTCGTATTAAATTTAGAGTATAGCTTAAAAATTTCCACTTTCTTAATGCACCCTGTATACTCTATAACATGAAGCAGTCATTAAATATCTCTAAAAAACTTTAATTTTTTATAGAAATAATTCAGACGATATGATAAAATATTTAAAACAACAATTATCATAATCCGATAATGATTACCTCTCGCTTATACAATACAGTTGCATAAGTTGAAAGTAAATAGTTGCATATGTTATTTATGTTGCACAAGGAGAATTTAAGGAGTGGTTAAATGAGTAACGAGAACGAAGCAAACAAAAAAATCCACCTTTCCGGTGGTATATTTATGTCATGTCTTAACTATTCGTTTGATAAACCCCAATACAAATTATTCTTATCTCTTATGAATTGCTTTGACCCTGATAAAAACATCAATGAAAAGGATGCTGCAGCCATCATTTCAAAATATCTGCATTGCACCGGTAAGGCTAATGATAAATCCAAGTACACAGAATCACTTAATGATTCGAAAAAAAAGAAAGCTTTTGACCAAATAATTAAAACACCGGAAAAGTATACGGAAAAATTAGAAAGATTGTCATTTTTAAAAAAGGAATGCTTCAAAGAGGCAAATAAACTTGAAATTTCCATAGGTATGATACTCAAACTGATCATAGAAGATGTTGATATAGAAAATGATGAACTATTTTATATAAACGAAAATGGCCATCCGTCAACCAAAAAAACTATTGCCAACCAAAACGAATTTTATCTCCCTTCCTT
>JAFUUG010000165.1 GCA_017483905.1 Bacillota bacterium | reverse complement strand
TCCGTTTACGATGACTCCCGCAGCAAATACATCAGAAGATAATACAGAAAGGGATAATACAAGGGCAATAAATTTTTTCATAGTTATATTCAACTCCCGTGATTTAATAAATTTTGAAAAAGATCGTATTACGGTAAACGTCATATTTTATGTCGTTTACTATACCATTATACTCTATTTTCCGTGATATGTCAAAAAAATTATAAAGTTATTCATAAAAATTCGTTAAATCGGAAAATTTACTTGATTACTTTAATTGTTTACTCATTCAAAACCGTGAAATTTTTGATTTGGGGGTATTGACATATTATGAAGAGTATGATAAAATAATTCACTGTAAAGAAGAAGCTCTACTTCTCACCTTACGGCTTGCGCTTTGAGGTTGAATATTTTTTATCGTGATTTGACTTTATGTATCGGCACTGCCGATATTCTCAATGTCTTGGATAAAGGAATAGAAGTATGGCTAAACTTTACGTTTAGTCTTTTTTATTCATTTTTTATTTATTTCGGGAGGTGCTTTGTAATTATTGATTTAATGATTAACGAACAGATAAGGGATAAGGAGATACGTCTTATAGGAAATGACGGAGAACAGCTTGGTATTGTTTCCGCAAAGGAAGCACTTAAAATAGCTGATGAAAGACATCTTGATCTTGTAAAGATATCTCCAACTGCAAATCCGCCTGTCTGCAAGATTATGGATTACAGCAAGTACAAGTTTGATATGGCAAAGAAGGAAAAGGAAGCAAGAAAGAAACAGAAGATCGTTTCCGTAAAAGAACTTCGTCTTTCGCCGAATATCGACACACATGATGTTCAAGTAAAGGTAAAAAAAGCAATAGAGTTTCTTAAGAACGGCGACAAGATAAAGATCAGTATTCGTCTGCGTGGCCGTGAACTTGGCAGAACCGATGCCGCAGAACAGATAATGAAGAATTTCGCCGAACAGATAAAGGAATTCGGTGTTATTGACAAGGAACCTAAGATGGAAGCCAAAACTATGGCTATGTTCCTTACACCTAAAGCATAAAAGGATCAATTTAAGGAGGACAAAAAAAATGCCTAAATTAAAAACAAAAAAAGCAGTTTCCAAGCGTGTAAAAGTTACAGGCACAGGAAAATTAAGAAAAACAAAGGCTAACAAGCAACACATATTGACAAAGAAATCCACTAAGAGAAAGAGAAACCTCAGAAAGAGCGATCTTGTGGATTCAACGAACTTAAAGCAGATGAAGAGAGTATTACCATACATCTAATAGGAGGAACTTACAATGGCAAGAGTTAAAGGTGCATTAAATGCACGTAAAAAACATAAAAAAGTATTAAAGATGGCTCGCGGCTTTGTCGGAGCAAGAAGCAAACAGTACAGAACGGCTAAGCAGTCGGTTATGCGTGCCATGGCTCACGCTTTCGCAGGAAGAAAGCAGACTAAGAGAGAATACAGAAGACTTTGGATCGTCAGAATAAATGCAGCTGCAAGAATGAACGGTCTTTCATACAGCAAATTTATGAACGGTCTTAAACTTGCAGGTATCGACATCAACAGAAAGATGCTCGCTGATCTTGCTGTCAATGATGCAAACGCTTTTGCAAAGTTAGTAGATACAGCTAAATCAAAAATATGATGATGACGGCTCTCCGATTTTCGGAGAGTCTTTTAATTTTGATCAAAAAAATTATTTTTATCATTGAAATAAGTCTTTGTATGATTTATAATGTAATTATATAAAATAAAAGGAGGACACAAAATGAAATATAATTTTGTATCAAAACTTATAAAGGTCGCTGCTGTGCCTGTTTTTCTTGCTTCATTGGCATTGTTGCCGCAGGGTGGTATTGCAGATATGATCACAAATAATGTAAATGTATTTGCAGAAACTTACGCTGACTATGATTTTGCAACAATATATTCAGACGGTGATGATCTGGTACTTGATTTGAAAGGAGAACTGCCTGTAAATGGATTGCGTGATACATACGGTGAGAGAATAAGCTCCGCAGCAGGCGTATCCGGTATAGGTCAATATATAACAAAGATCGTATCTACTTCGGGAGCAAAACTTCCGGCGGATTGTACAAATTACTTTTTAGGATATAAGAACTGCAAAACAATAGATTTAACAAATGTGGATACTTCTGCTGTGTTATACGCAACAGGTATGTTTGACAGTTGTTCTTCAGTTGAAGAAATCAATATGAAGTCATTTGCAAATTCACATATTGTGGTTATGGATAGTATGTTTCAGAATTGTTCAGCTTTGAAAACGATGGATCTGTCTTGTATAACAGATACATCAAGCCTTACGGATATTCACAGTATGTTTTTTAACTGTACGGCTCTTAAATGTGTAAATATGTCAAGTTTTAATTCGAGCAATATAAATGAGATAGAAGGTATATTCTGGGGCTGTACATCACTCAAATCCGTTAATATCGAAAATTTGAATTTAAATGTCAGTGAATTGGTCGATGAAACTGTTCCTACAATGATCTTTAGTGAATGTAATAATCTTGAAAATATAATAATGAACGATTCTGATTTTCTTGAACATATTTTTGAGAAGAATTCAAATAAAAATACGGTATATGTATATACAGATAAATCCATTGCAGAAACGTATGCCGATCCGAGTGATACAAAATTTAAATTTGTGACTGTAACTTCCGAAACGAACAGAGATATTGATTCTCCAAGTTCGACGAAGAGCTATCGTTCATACTGCTTTGATAAAAAAGGTGATGTGTACCTTATTTATCATACAAGCAGCCTTGCACCCGAATCTGTGGAAGTACGCTATGTTGGAAGCGAAACAGCGGGAAATTACAAGATGAACGATATTTTAAAGCCGACAGATGAAAAGATATTGGCCGAACCTTTTACAAAAGTTTACGAATCTATAAAATTTGAGGACGGAAGCGAACTTAAACCTGCACTTGAGGGTGAATACATATATGCAATAAAATTAACCGGAGCAAATGCTCTCAAACCCGTCAATATAGATTTTTACGAAAATGCGGCACCTGCTGAAGATGGAGAAAATATCAAAGAATGATAAGGGAGGATATAATAATGAAATACGAAAAACCGACTATTAAACTTGTTAAGTTTGAATCAGCAGATATAATAACACTTTCAAATACCGAATTGACGATGAATGCCGAAGATATACTTGAATATGAAGCACTTGGTATTTTCTTTGAATAAATAAGGCATATTTTAACTCTTTTTTACATATTATATCTTGTACTTTGGTATAATAAAAACCCCGTACTATGTGCGGGGCGGTAAAAAAGAGGTGTAGCCTGTGGAAGAAATAAATGAACAGATACTTTCGGCTTTCGGATTGAAGCTAAAATCGTTTCGTAAATCGAAATATATGTATATATGCAGAACGGACAAGGGAACGAGAGTTCTGCGCAGCGTTTCTGTAAGCGAAGATAAAATAAATACGATACATACGATAAAAGAACACCTTTTCAGAAAGGGGTTCTCAAATCTTGCACGATACTGCCTTTGCGAACAAGGCACTCCTTTCTTTGATTCACCCGATGGAACGATATATGTAATGACGGAGCATCTGCCATATCCCGAAATAGATATAACGGATAGAAATGATATAAGAAAGACCGTCAGGACTATAGCATATTTTCATAAACTTTCCTGCTTTTCGGATATTGATGATTCACTTTATGAGAGCGAATCGCTGACGGAAGAACTTGAAAGAAAGGCCAAAAGACTAAAGACCCTGAAAAAGTTTGCCTCAAATCAAAAACATTTATCCGATTTTGACGTTTCTTTTATAAAAAGTTTCGATACATATTATAGTGATGCTGTGGACTCGCTTTCTGTGATATATTCATCATCTCCCGATGATATTGCAAAAAAGGCAAGAGAGATGAAAATGATATGCCACAATGAATTGAAGGAGGATAATATCCTGAAAGCTCCCGAAAAACTTTTTATTACGAATTTTGACAGGATAAGTTTTGAAAACAGTATACTTGACCTTTCACAATTTATTCTGAGATATATAAGGAAGCACGGGGATAATTATTTGTCTGCCGGGGAGATACTTGATATTTACAATTCTGTGAATCAATTGACGGAAAATGATATAAATATTCTGTATGCTCTGCTTAAATTTCCGTCAAGGTACATAAATATATGCGAAAACTATTACACCAAAAAAAGAACATGGACTCCAAGCGGTGTAACATCACGATTTACACAGCTTATTGAAATGAAAAAACACCTTGATGAATATATTTCTCAAATAAGGATAAAAAAATAAATGAAAATTATCGCAAAATACTTGTTTTCTCTTCCGATATTTGATAAAATAATACATAAGTACATTTTTATGTCATGAAGATAAACAAGGAGGATAAATTTATGAGCGACAGTGCACTCAACAAAATGGTACTTAGCCAATGCCTTACGGATATAATCAAAAAAGGCAATGCAAAGGTTATCGTTCCCGAAAGCAGAGAACAGCTTTATGAGCTTGCTTTAGGCGGAAAAGGTAACGATACATGGGATGTAAATTATGATATAAACGGAAAGACTGTAAGAGAGGCTTATGTTATAAAAGTCAAAAACGGTATAGTTGCCAATTTTGACGATATAAACATGAGAAGACGTGACCCTAACAGTATGGTCATAGCTGACGATCTGCCTACAGACAAAGATACTTATATGCAGCGTTTCGGCAGAACATTTGAAGAGGACAGACAGAAAACTCTTGATTGGTTCAAGACACTTGATGAGATAATCGTACTTCCTTTCTATTCCGGTAATCAGGAAATGGGGCTTGGTTATCCGTCTGTTGCAATAGTTCCGGGTAATGCGGCTTTCTTTGCTGCTGCCATCGCAGATCTTCAAGGGTTTATCCCTAAGGACGAGATCCCTAATTTCTTTAAACCGAAGGCTGTTATATATGTTGCTCCGCCTTTCAGACACACTCTCTATGACGGAAAGCAGATAGTTGTGCATAACAGACTTTATGACAGACATGAAGTATTTTCATACAATCTTTATCCGGGACCATCGGCAAAGAAAGGCGTATACAGCATACTTCTGAATATCGGTGAGCAGGAAAAATGGGTAACGCTTCATGCTTCTACAGTTACTATAGTGACTCCTTACGAGCTTACACTCACTATCATGCACGAGGGTGCATCGGGCGGCGGTAAGAGTGAGATGACCGAGCCTTTCCACAGACAGGAGGACGGACGACTTCTCTTAGGTACAAATATAGTGACAGGTGAGCAGACACTTGTAAATATTACCGATACATCCGAACTTCACCCTGTAACAGACGATATGGCTCTTGCACATCCGTCATTACAGAAAGACAGCACCAAACTTGTAGTTGCCGATGCTGAATACGGCTGGTTCCTGCGAGTTAATCATATTACTGAATACGGTACGGAACCCGAAACGGAAAAGGCTTGTACTAATCCGAAAGAACCTTTGTTCTTCCTTAATATGAGCGCAGTTCCTAATTCAACTTGCCTTATATGGGATCATATAGAGGATGCTCCGGGAGTTCCTTGCCCTAACCCTCGTCTTATCATGCCGAGAGCGATAAAGAAAAATATCGTCAATGGCGCAGTGGAGGTAGATGTGAGAAGTTTCGGTGTTCGTACTCCTCCTACAACGAGAGAAAAACCAAGCTACGGTATAATAGGTATGTTCCATGTACTGCCTCCCGCACTTGCATGGATATGGAGATTGGTAGCTCCGAGAGGATTTGCAAATCCATCTATTATAGATCAGTCAAAGGGCATGAAGAGTGAGGGTGTTGGTTCATACTGGCCATTTGCTACGGGTAAAATGGTAGATCAGGCTAATCTTCTTCTTGAACAGATATTAAAAACTCCGTCTACAAGATATATCCTTATACCTAATCAGTATATAGGTGCTTACAGAGTAGGATTTGCGGGTCAGTGGGCAACAAGAGAATATCTCTCAAGAAGAGGCGGTGCAAAGTTCAGACCTGATGTGCTTGAAGAGTCTCGTTGTCCGATACTTGGATATGCACTTAAATCAATAAAGATAGACGGTAACGTTATCCCTAAGGGGTTCTTACAGGTAAACTGCCAGTCGTTAGTCGGAAATGACGGCTATGATGCAGGTGCTAAGATACTTACAGATTTCTTTAAGGATGAACTTAAAAAATTCCTTCAGCCCGATCTTTCTCCTAAGGGTCGTGAGATAATCGAGGCTTGTATGAGAGATGCAAGTGTTCAGGAATACTATGATTTCATTCCTAAATTATAATACGATATATATAAGATAAGCAGAATTATTTGCTTGATTATGTAACTATAGTAAGCGACATTAAAAAATGTCGCTTACTATAACCCTCCGGGGGATGCACACGACTGCGTATAAGGTAGTCAGCCGCTTTGCGGCACGCAGTCGGTGCGAGTAAACGCCCAAAGTACAAGTACTTTTGTCGTTTACT
>JAFUUG010000164.1 GCA_017483905.1 Bacillota bacterium | reverse complement strand
TTCTATTGTGAGATAGCCGATGTTGAAATAACGGAAGAATTATTGCAGAATATCGAAGAAAAAATGAAAGATGCCGTAGATGCGCATCTGAGGTTTGAGAGAAAATATTTTGATATAGATACGGCAAAAGAGATATTTGCAAGATTCGGTATGCAGGAAAACATCAATGCACTCAAATATAACAGATATGAGCCGCTATCTTTTATAAGATTGGGAAATTTCTATGACAGACAGTACAGTTATGTTTGTCCGTCAACGGGATTTCTGAAAAATTTCAAACTGCATAAGAAAGACAGCGGACTTTTATTACAAATGTCCGATATACACGATCCGAATAATCTCAATGAGATAAGAGATCTGCCGAAACTTTCACAGGTATTCAAGGAATCTTCAAGATGGGCAAAGATATTGAGAGCAGATACGGTTGGAATGCTCAACGATGCGATAAGCAAGGGAAAAATAAAGGACATTATACTTATATCGGAGGCACTTCACGAAAAAAAAATATCGAAGATCGCAGATATAATAACGGAGCAGAAAAAGAATGTAGTATTGATAGCAGGCCCGTCATCATCGGGAAAGACGACATTTGCAAACAGGTTATGTACACAGCTTAGGGCAAACTGCCTTAATCCAAGAATAATATCTCTTGATGATTATTATAAGAACAGGGAGGAAGCTCCGCTTGATGAAGACGGAAAGCCTGATTTTGAAATACTTGAAGCCCTTGATGTAAAACAGTTCAATGAAGATATGCTTGAACTGATAAACGGGAATACCGTTCAGATACCGAGATTTAACTTTTTAACGGGAAAGAGAGAATATATGGGGGATTTCATAAGGCTTGAAAAGGATGATGTGATCGTTATCGAGGGAATACACGGTCTTAACAAGAAGCTGACAGAACTTATACCCGAGGAAAACAAATACAAGATATACATAAGTGCGCTGACTCAGCTTAACTTAGACGATCATAACAGGATTGCAACAACAGATACGAGATTTGTGAGAAGACTGGTAAGAGATTACAACACAAGAGGATTTGATGCAGAATCTACTTTTGATATATGGCCATCGGTACTGAGAGGAGAACTGAAAAATATATTCCCATTCCAGGAAGAGGCGGATATAATGTTCAATTCATCGCTTATTTATGAGCTTAGTGTGCTTAAACAGTTTGCTGAACCGATACTTTTCAGAATAGATATCGGTAATCCGCATTATGCACGTTCTTCAAGGCTTGTTAATTTCCTTGACAGTTTCCTTAATGTGAGCTGCCTTGATGTGATACCGCCTAATTCGATAATAAGGGAATTTATCGGAGGAAGCTGTTTCTATAAATGGTGAAAATTTATATCAACGTTTATTTGTATAAATTGCGTGCCGCTTTGCGGCACGCAATTGTTTTGAAATTTTATGGTTTACAGGTTTATGTTAACAGTGTAAATTATTTTGTTTTATGACCTACAGGAATCTCACGCTTTGCACGTTTTGCTCTCATTTCTTTGTTTACCGTTTCTATCTCTTCGGCAAATTTCATGGCATCTTCTATTGTATCGAAGAATTTTTCTTTTCCCATACGGGCTTCACAGCCGTATTTTTTGAGTATTTCTCTTGGCTGAGGCTGGAGTTCACAATAAAGAACCATTATATGATATTTTTGTGTATAGTCGATGATCTGTTTTAATGAATCAATGAGTGTACCGTCTATTATCGGTACGTTCTTCATTCTTAAAATAAGGATATCGGAAGAGAGATTCATTGATTTCATGACATCCACAAATCTTGTAGATGCACCGAAAAACATTGGTCCTGCTATTTCATAGACAAGTATCTCTTTATTTACATATTTATATGTATCGGATTCTTCAAGTTTAGATACTGTATTGATCTGAAGAGTTTCCGACATTTTTTTGATAAAGAGGAACATTGCAAGAACCATGCCAAGCTCAATAGCTACGACCAAATCAAATATCACCGTAAGAATAAATGTAAGGATAAGAACAGAGAGGTCGCTCTTTGTCGTTCTTGCGATCTGCTTAAATTCCTTGAATTCGCACATATTATAAGATACGACGATAAGTATTGCCGCAAGGGTACACATCGGGATAAGTTTTGCAAGCGGCATAGCTGCAAGCATTATTATAAGAAGAACTATTGCGTGTACCATACCCGAAATAGGGGAATGACCGCCGTTTTTGATATTTGCGGCTGTTCTTGCGATAGCACCTGTTGCCGGAAGTCCGCCGAATAATGCGCTTGCTATATTTGCAACACCCTGTGCAATGAGCTCGGTATTTGAGTCATGCTTATCACCTGTCATACCGTCTGCAACTACGGCAGAAAGGAGAGATTCGATGCCTGCAAGGATAGCTATTGTGATGGCAGGCTGGATAAGGGCGGTAAAATCTGTATTTGCAAGATCGGGCAGGTGCGGTGCAGGAATAGTTCCGCTTATGTTTGTAAATTTTGAACCGATGGTTTCAACGGGGAGATTTAAAAATTTTACGGCTAAGGTAGCAACTATAAGTGCAACGAGAGAACCCGGAATTTTTTTGTTTATTTTTCCCCATAAGATTATTATTGCGACAGATAAGATGCCGACAACGAGAGCATAAGGGTTTATCTTATCGAAATTTAATATGTACATTTTCCACTTTCCGAGAAATTCGGAAGGCACTCCGCTTAAATTAAGACCGAGGAAGTCGTTTAGCTGAGTTGAGAAAAGTGTAACGGCGATACCTGTAGTAAAGCCGACTGTAATAGGAAACGGTATGAATTTGATAACATCACCGAAGCCTATGATACCGAAAATTATGAGAATGATTCCCGCAAGTATAGTGGCAACGATAAGACCGTCGATACCGTGCTGCTCGATTATTCCGCAGATAATTACAACGAATGCCGCTGTAGGCCCGCCTATCTGTACCCTGCTGCCGCCTAAGAAGGATATTATAAAGCCTGCAACGATAGCTGTTATCATACCGACTTCCGGAGATACTCCCGATGATATCGCAAGGGCGATAGAAAGAGGGAGTGCAACTACGGCAACGATAAGACCTGCTACTATGTCATTTGCAAGGGCTTTTCCCTTCAGGTCAGAGGGGGAATTTTTGATAATTGAAAACAATTTGGGTTTGAACAATTTTATAACCTCGCTTTAGTATATATGTTTTGTGCATAACGCACCATTAATAATATTAAAGAAAAAGGTTAAAATAGTCAACCCGTATTTTTACAGAAAAAATGTTGGAACAGGTGGAATTTTTTATGGAAAATTACTTATTGGAAAAATTTGATGATTTAGGCGGTTTATTTTGAAATTATGTGTTATGTTTGAATATGAAAAATTATCTCTTAACGGCAAAACTCTTGAAGTTTTTGTGTAATTTTTTTCGGATATTGAATATTATATATGTATCAGATCATATGAAGGAATAGTTATGTGCGGTATAGCAGGATATTGTAATTTCAAAGGAGAATTTTTGAATAGTGAGGAATACAACAGAAATATACTTATAAAAATGAGAGAGAGTATCGCTCACAGAGGAAATGACGAAAGCGGCGAATATCTGAGGAGTCATATCGGGCTTAGTCATACGAGGCTTTCGATAAGAGATCTGAAAAACGGTACACAGCCGATAGTGAGAAGTTTCGGTGGAAAAGAATATGCAATAGCTTATAACGGGGAAGTTTACAATACGGAAGAACTTAAAGGGGAACTTATAAAGAAGGGGTATGAATTTGAAACTTCGACAGATACGGAAGTTATTCTTTATCTTTATATAGAATATGGGATAGAGAGCGTGAAAATGTTAAATGGTATATTTGCCTACGCAATATATGACGAGGGTGAAAGGCGGACGGTGCTTTTCAGGGACAGATGCGGGATAAAGCCGCTTTATTATACGGTGTTTGAGGGTACACTTATTTTTGGGTCGGAAGTTAAGGCTCTTTTTGAATATCCGTCATTTGTGCCTGAGATAGACATTGATTCAATGAGGGAGATAATCGGGATAGGCCCTGCGATAAGCGAGGGCTGCGGTGTATTTAAAAATGTTAATGAAGTCGGGTACGGAAGTTATATCATATTTACAGATGAGGGCATGACGGAGAAGAAGTACTGGGAACTTGAAAGCAGGGAACATACGGACAGCTATGAGGAAACGACGGAAAAGGTGAATTATCTTGTGAGCTCGGCGGTAAATATGCAGATGGTATCTGATGTGGAAGTATGCTCGTTTCTATCGGGAGGGGTCGATTCATGTATAGTGACGGCACTGGCATCGAAATATCTTGAAAAGGAGGGGAAAGTGCTTAATACTTTTTCTTTTGATTTTTCGGGGAATGATGAGTATTTTAAGTCGAATGATTTTCAGCCCGAAAGAGATAAGCCGTATGTTGAAAAAATGCTGAGAGAATATAAGCTGAATCATACTATACTTGAATGTGATGATGAAAAATTATTTGATCATCTTTTTAAGGTAGTAGATGCAAGGGATATGCCGGGTATGGCTGATGTTGAGTCTTCACTTTTATATTTTTGCTCGGAGGTCAAAAATCATAACAAGGTGACTCTGACAGGGGAATGTGCAGATGAGATATTTGGGGGATATCCTTGGTTTCATAAGGAGGAGTTTTTTAATGCGCAGACTTTTCCATGGTCGATTAATCTTTCGGAGAGAACTAAACTGTTTGATGAGGAATTTGTGAAAAAACTCGATATAAAAGAATATGTAAAAGATAAATATGAGAAAAGTATAAAGGCTGTACCGCACTTATATGGAGAGAGCAAAAAAGAGGCAAAAAGACGGGAGATATCTTTTTTGAATCTTAAATGGTTTATGACAACACTGCTTACAAGAATGGACAGAACTTCGATGTATTCCGGACTGGAAGCAAGAGTTCCTTATGCTGACCACAGGATAATAGAATATATGTGGAATGTTCCATGGGAATATAAATGTCCGAATGGGGTCGTAAAGGGTCTTTTGAGGGATTCATTCAAGGCGGTGCTGTCAGATGAGCTTCTTTACAGGAAAAAAAGCCCCTATCCGAAAACATATAATCCCGAATATGAAAGGCTTCTTAAAAATAAACTCAAAGAGATAGTAAATGATAACAATTCGCCGATATCGGCAGTGCTTGACAAAAATAAAACGCTTGATTTTATAGATAGTCCGGATAATTATACAAAGCCGTTTTTCGGGCAGCTTATGGCAAAGCCGCAGTTGATGGCCTATATTATACAAATAAACTATTGGCTTGAAAAATACGCTCTGTCGGTTCAAGGTTTGTAAAGTTCAAACTTTATGCCGCTTTGAGTGATAAGCTCTTCACTTAATTTGTCCGGATATTTTTCAAGGGCAACGATACGGACTATATGTGCGTTTATTATTTGTTTTAAGCACATACTGCATGGGCTTGCGGTTATATATATTGTTGCACCTTTACATGATGTACCGTTTACGGCGCATTGTGTGATAGCGTTATTTTCGGCATGGACTGCACGGCAGAGTTCATGCCTTTCTCCGCTTGGTATATTCATCTTCCGGCGAATACATTCGTTAAGGTCACAACAGTTTGGAAGTCCGACAGGGGCACCGTTATAGCCTGTTGCAAGTATTTGATTGTCACGCACGAGAATGGCTCCTACCTGCCTGCGCAGACAGGTAGAACGCTTGGCGGCAAGTTTTGCCATTTCCATAAAATATTCGTCCCAACTGATTCTTTCCATTTTTATCGCTCCTTTTTATTAAAGCCTTTGACGGACTACTTCATAGAGAAGTATCGAACAGGCGACAGAGGCATTCATTGATTCGGCAGAGCCTATCATAGGAAGTTTTACGGCATGATCCGAAAGGGAAGTTACGGTGTCGGTAAGTCCGTTTGCTTCATTTCCGATGAGGATTGCCGTTGGTTTTGTAAGATCGTATGAATAGGGGTAGCTTTCTGATTTAAGGTGTGCGGCATATACGGAGATATTTTTTGAGTGAAGATGCTCAAGGGTTTCCGGGAGGTCAAGATCGGTCACAACGGGAAGATGAAATATCGAACCCATCGTGCTGCGAATGACTTTAGGATTATACAGATCTACACAACCCTTTGAGAGAAGAACGGCATCTGCCCCCGCTGCATCAGCTGTTCGTATTATCGTTCCGAGATTGCCGGGGTCTGAGATATTCTCTAAGATAACGAGGAAAGATGAATTTTTTATGGTGTCTTTGAGAGAATATTCCTTTTTTTGTACGGCTGCAAAGATCCCCTGTGGAGTTACGGTTTCCGAAAGTTTTGAGAAAAGTTTATCCGAAAATATGTATACCGGGGCATTATCATAAAGGGCGGATAGGTCGTTTTTCTCGGAATAACTCTGAGAGAGTGCATAATATGAGATATTATAGCTTTTTGGTATCTCATAGATAATGCGGACTCCTTCAAGGATAAAAAGTCCGGTTTTATCTCTTTCTTTTTTTGTTCTCAAAGCATTGAGCTGTTTATATATCTTGTTTGATGAACTTTCTATCAAGGTGATCCCCTCCGCTATATGCTCTGTATTTTTTCTGTTTCGCCGATGGATACAAGAATATCATGTTCAAGTATCTCTTCATCAGCACGAGGGGAAACTATAAGACCGTTTCCTCTTTTTATTGCAACTATATTAAGACCGTATTTTGCACGGATATTTGATTTGGCGAGGGTCTTTCCGACCCAGGCGGCTTTTGGAGATACTTCTGCGATAGAAAATTTATCGGACAGATTTATGTAATCGAATACATTTGTTGTTATAAAGCTTGTTGCAAGTTTTACACCCATTTCATGCTCGGGGAGCACCACTTTATCGGCACCGACTTTTTCAAGAATGGTTTTCTGTACGTCGGTTTTTGCTTTTGATATGATATATTTTGCACCGTGCTCTTTAGCTTCAAGGGTTGCCATTATGCTTGCCTGAAAGTCACTTCCCATTGCGATTATAACGACATCAAAATTATTAAGACCGAAATTCTGATATGTGGCAGGGTCGGTAAGGTCGGCTATGAATGTATGACTTGCGCCGTATTGGGCTATAGCTGCAACAGCATCTTCGTCTTTATCACAGCAGAGAACATCTTGTCCCTTTTCGATAAGTGTTTTTGCTATTCCGTTGCCGAACTGTCCAAGACCGAGAACGGCAAATTGTTTTTTCTTTGCCATAATATCCTCCTATCCAACAAGAACTTTTCCTTCGGGATAGTTCATTGAATTATTGTTTTTATTGACTTTTCGTGTGAGTGCAAGTGCTATAGTAAAAGGTCCGAGCCTTCCTATAAACATAAGAGCGGAGAGAACAAGCTTGCCTGTGGTCGTAAGGAGAGGAGAAATACCGACCGAAAGCCCCGTTGTACTGAGTGCTGACGTAACTTCATAGAGAAGATCGAGAAATTCAAATCTTCCGAGAAGATGTATTTCCGTAAATGAAAGTATTATACAGCCCGAAAGCAGCAAGCTTATTATAAGCATTACAATAACAAGAGAACGAAGAAGAGTATTGAAAGATATTCTTCTGTGGAAGATAAATATTCTTTCGTTTCCTCGTACTATATTGATCATGGAAACTATTATAACACCGAGAGTTGTCGTTTTCATACCTCCTGCCGCACCGCCGGGAGATCCTCCTATTGTCATAAGGACTACGGAGATGAGTTTTGATGACGGTGTCAGGGTATATTGGTCGATAGTAAAGAAGCCTGCTGTCCTGAGTGTAACAGATTGAAAAAACGATGCAAGCAGCTTTTCGGATATCGAAAAATTACCGATAGTATCGGGATTGGTGTACTCTGCTATAAAGAAAAAGATACCACCTGATATTATGAGTACGGTTGTTATTATGAGAACAAGCTTTGTATGGAGAGATAAACGTCGGATTATGAGATTTGCAGGGATTATTTTTCTTTTGAGATCCGCTGCACACTCAAAAAGTTCTATCCATACGGAAAAACCAAGACCTCCGAGTATGATAAGTGCCATTATGGTAAGAGATACAAGAGGGTCGTTGTGATAGGCACTGAGGCTTGAAGCACCGAGAACGTC
>JAFUUG010000163.1 GCA_017483905.1 Bacillota bacterium | reverse complement strand
GCATTTGCAATGAATATCTGGTCGGCAATATTGTAAAGAGCTGCCACGAGAAGCGATATTATGCAGGGAAGTGAATATTTCCGCATTAGTACGCTTATTTTTTCCGTTTCGAGAAAATTATTTGATTTTTTCATGATTGACCTCCGTTTCAACAAAAAAAGATACATACATTTGCATAACTGTATCGTATCTGCAAAAGCATGTATCGTGTCTTTTTGAAGTATTTATTTTTATTTCACGATTATAACATATAAAATTTAAAAAAGTCAAGAAAAATTTTTTCGGGTGTGCTGTGGGAATACTGTTGATTTGAAATAGTGCATTTTTATGCGGAAATGAGGGGGTAAAATGTGAATAAATGCGGATAGATTTTAAAATGTAACATAATGATAGGTTGTGTTACATCTGAATATTTTATGCAAAGAAAAACAAATAATATAAGCCGAAATTTTACTATTAAAATTATTATACAAAAATATAACAAAAAATGCAAGTGTTTTATTATATTTTGTATTATATGAAAAATTCATAATTTTAATTTATTATATAATGTAACACAACCTATCATTATGTTACATTTGTGCTTTTTTTAGGATAAAAAGGGGGTTATATAATGAAAACGACTGATCCGATAAAGAAGAAAAACGATATAAGACGAATGAGAGAATATTATTTAAAGAAAGGGGAATACAGGAATTTTCTGCTGATAAGTTTTGGACTGAATACAGGGCTTAGAATGTGCGATATTTTAAGTCTGAGGGTAGAAGATATATTCGATTTTCAAAACAGAGTGATAAGGGACTATATTCAGATAAAGGAAAAGAAAACGGGCAAGGCTATATGTATCAGGATAAATGCTGCTCTGAAAAAGGATATTCGTACTTATTTCAGGGAGTTCGGAAAAGTGCGTGGAAGGTTTTTATTTGAAAGTAATAGGGGGAACAAGGCTATATCAAGAATACAGGCTTACAGGATAATCAAAAAGGCGGCACTTATGTGTAAAATACAGGGGAGGATAGGGTGTCATTCGCTGAGAAAGACATTCGGCTATTTTGCATGGAAAAGTGGAGTACAGCCTGTGCTTCTTATGAATTTGTTCAATCATTCGAGTTTTGAAATAACGAAGAGATATCTTGGAATAGGACAGGAGGAGCGGGATTCGGTCTATATGAGTCTATCATATTGAAAACATCGGGCTGTGAAAAAATTGTTTACAGTTCGATGTTTTTGTGCTTTTTTGTGCTTTGTGGTAAAAAAATCGGTTGATTTATTTACTTTTATGGGGTATACTATAAAAAGCATAAAATTTAAAAACACTCGCCTGGTTTGGGAAAAAGAGTTTACAAAACAAGAGGCGTAGTGTATAATATATGATATGCAAGAGGAAATGACAGGCGGTTATATCTCCCCCTCGATCTTAACGGTAAAGGGGGATAGTTATGGAGAATGAACCTGACTTTGGTGCTTTTGATACTCTACATAATAAAAGAATAACCGCCCTGTGCTGCAACATAAGGCGGTTTAATTAAAAATAACCAATTATGCGAGGTATAATCGTTCGGTTAATTCTCTCTTGTGATTTCATAATAGCATAATGATGATGAAATGTCAAGCATTCCGAAAAATATCGGAGTACTTTTTTGTTACATAGTTGAGGGAATGCGGCAAGCAGTCAGTGCGAGTAAACGAACAAAGTACAAGTACATTTGTGTTTACCGAAAAGTATGCCCTTTAAAATTATTAGGTTGGGAGGAGATCGTTATAAAAACTACAGCTCTTATTATGGCAGGCGGCAGAGGAGAAAGATTCTGGCCTAAAAGCCGCAAAAGAATGCCTAAACAATTTTTAAGTCTTACAAATGACAATAAGACGATGATACAGCATACGGTAGAGAGAATACTGCCGATAGTTGATATGGAGGATATCTATATCGCAACAAACAAGGATTACAGGGAGATAATAAAGGAACAGCTGCCGGGTATACCTGCGGAAAATATCTTATGTGAACCTGTGGGAAAGAATACCGCACCTTGTATCGGTCTTGCGGCTATGCACATAAGCAAGAAATACGACGATGCGAAGATGATCGTTCTTCCGAGCGATCATTTGATAAAATATACGAATATGTTCGTTACGACACTGAAAGACGGCTGTGAAGTGGCAGAAAAGGGCGATAACCTCGTGACGATAGGTATTCTGCCGACTTATCCCGAAACGGGCTACGGATATATAAAATTCGATCCCGATGAAAATAAAGGCTGTCTGAGGGCATATTCCGTTGAAAGATTCGTCGAGAAGCCTAAGCTTGAAACAGCTAAGGAGTATGTGAATTGCGGTGAGTATCTATGGAACAGCGGTATGTTTATATGGAAAGTATCGACGATACTTAAAAACTTTGAAAAGTATCTGCCCGATATATATGCCGGGCTTCTGAGAATAAAAGATACTATAGGTACATCCGAAAATGATGCGGTAACGGAAGAAGAATTCAATAAATTCGTATCGGTATCTATCGACTACGGCGTAATGGAAAAAGCCGGAAATATTTATATCCTTACGGGTGCTTTCGGCTGGGACGACGTTGGAAGCTGGCTTGCGATGGAGAGGATAAATACATCGAATGAATTCGGAAATGTCGTGAGCGGAAACGTTATTAACATAAATACGAAAAATTGTATCATATCGGGAGAAACAAAGCTGATAGCTACTGTCGGAACGGAGGATCTTATAATAATAGATACAAAAGATGCTCTGCTTATATGCGATAAAAACAGCACACAGGATATAAAGAAAGTGATAGAAAATCTTAAAATATGCAACAGAACAGAATATATCTGATACGGAGGAAAATAAAAAATGAAGAAGGCATTGATAACAGGTATTACGGGACAGGACGGTTCTTATTTAAGTGAGCTTCTGCTTGAAAAAGGTTATGAAGTATACGGAATAATGAGAAGAAAAAGCGTTGTGGATTACGGCAATGTTGAACATATAAAGGATAAGATACATTTTATATATGCCGATATGACAGATCCGATCTCGCTTATTACGGCAATGAAAATATCACAGGCTGATGAAGTATATAATCTTGCAGCACAGTCTTTCGTGGCTACAAGCTGGGAACAGCCTCTTGCTACGGCTGATATAGATGCGATAGGTGTTACGAATATGCTTGAGGCGATAAGGACTGTAAAACCGGAGGCAAGATTCTATCAGGCTTCAACAAGTGAGATGTTCGGTCTTGTTCAGGCTATACCACAGTGCGAAACTACGCCGTTTTATCCGAGAAGTCCTTATGGCGTTGCAAAATTATACGGTCACTGGATAACTAAAAACTACAGAGAAAGCTACGGGCTTTACGCTTGTTCGGGCATACTTTTCAATCATGAGTCCGAGAGAATAGGTAAAGAATTCGTTACAAGAAAGATAACCGATGCGGTGGCAAGGATCAAATTCGGAAAGCAGGAATGCCTTGAACTCGGAAATATGGATTCAAAGCGTGACTGGGGTCATTCAAAGGATTATGTAAGAGCTATGTGGCTCATGCTTCAGCAGGATAAGGCTGATGATTACGTTATAGCTACGAATGAAACGAGAACTGTAAGAGAATTCGTTGAGATAGCATTTAAGCATGCCGGTATCGAGATAGAGTGGAGCGGCAGCGGTGTTGATGAAACAGGAAAGAACAGGGCAGACGGAAAAGTTATAGTTAAGGTAAATCCTAAATTCTTCAGACCTGCGGAGGTGGATATTCTTCTCGGAAATCCTGCAAAAGCGGAAGAAAAACTCGGCTGGAAGAGAGATATATCATTCAGCGAACTTGTTGAAAGAATGGTAAAGAATGATATGATGCTTGTCGAAAATGAGATAAAGACAGAGAAAGCTATTCTCGGATAAGGGTGCGGATAAATGGAAGAGAAGAAAAAGGCTCTTATAATAGGAGGCGGAGGTTTCGTTGGAGAGTATCTTGCGGCTCATCTGAACGGGTGCGGCTATGATGTTACGGTCACGAAAATGCCTCATGAAAAGATAAAAAGCAAAGATGTAAAGACAGTAGATCTGAATATCTTAAATAAAGAGGAGATAACGGAGGTCATCAAAAATACTATGCCGCAATATATATTCCATCTTGCGGCACAGTCCTCTGTAAAGGTCAGCTGGGATAATCCACAGCTTACGATAGATGTAAATATCAAGGGCGGAGTGAATGTTCTTGACTGCGTGAGAGATACAGACGGGTATTCGCCGAGGATACTGCTTATAGGCTCGGGAGAAGAGTATGGAAGAATAAAAGACGGAGAATCGCCTATAAACGAGGAAAATGCCATAAGACCCGGAAATATATATGCGGCTACGAAAGTATGCCAGAATCTTATAGGAAATATATATGCAAATGCTTACGATATGGATATAATGTGCGTGAGGGCATTCAATCATACGGGTCCGGGGCAGACTACCGTATTTGTTGTATCGGACTTTTGCAGACAGGCTGTTGAGATACAGCTTGGGAAGAGAGAAAATACGATGTATGTCGGAAATCTTTCGGCAAAGAGAGATTTTACCGATGTGCGTGATGTTGTGAGGGCTTATGAGATGCTTATGCAAAAGGGCGTAAAGGGTGAGACTTACAATGTCGGAAGCGGCGAGGCGGTTGAGATAAACGAGATACTGAAAAAAATAATCGCCTTATCGGGTACGGAAATAAATGTAGAAGTCGATGAAAGCCGATTAAGACCGATAGATGTGCCTGTGATAGAGGCCGATATATCAAAACTCAAAGCGGCAACAGGCTGGGAGAGAAGATTTGATATGGACAGCACTATAAAGGATATGCTTGAATATTGGCGGAATGAATTATGCTAAATTTTGCTTTTATACTGGTGAGCAAAATAAATTTGCTCACTCAGTATAACTTTATGTACACGGCTGCGATAAAGTAAATAGCCGCTTTGCGGCACGCAGCCGGCACACTCGAAATCGGAAATATTTTCCGATTTCGAGTATAATGATGTTTGGTATATTATGCCGTCTGAGCAAACCGGAGGTTTAAGGTGAAAATAGCTTTTGATGCGGAATTGATTTTTGAGATAAACAAGACGGGGATCGGGAAAACGACCGAATATCTTATAAAGGCGATGAGCGGATATAAGGAACATGAATACAGGTTCAATTATATCGGCTCTCGCCGTAATGCAGAAAAGAACGCAATAATAGAGGAATATAAAAAACTTGGCTACAGTGATTTTAAATGCACAAATAAATTTTTAAATATCATATACAGAGTGATGAGAAGAACTCGCATTGAACCGCCTTACAGTATGTTTTTCGGGGACGGAAGTGATGTGACGGTTTTTTTTAATTATTATGTGCCGCCCTGCGTGAAAGGGAAAAGCACAGTGATAGTATATGATATGACATACAGGGCACATCCTGAAACGATGAATGAAGTAACGAGAAAATGGCTTGAAGATGTGCTTGAAAAATCATGCGCAAGAGCGGATAAGATAATCACGATCTCGCAGTTCAGCAAAAACGAGATAATGAAATATCTTGGAATAGAGGAAAACAGAATAGAAGTAATGCCCATGGGCGTTGATACCGATATTTTCAATGACAGGAAAGACGAAAAGAAGATAGATGAAGTAAAAAGAAAATTCGGTATAGACGGTGATTATTTTTTATATATGGGTACGCTTGAACCAAGAAAAAACATTGAAAGAATGATAGAGGCTTATGCCTTGCTGAAAAAAGAAAATGCTGCAGCCCCAAAACTTGTGCTTGCAGGGAAAAAGGGGTGGCTTTATGATAAAATATTTGAAAAAGTGAAAAAATATGAAATTGAAGATGACGTTATTTTTACGGGGTATATTTCCGATGAAGATGCGGTGGAAGTGATGAGAGGAGCATTTGCATTTATATTCGTTTCCATATACGAGGGATTCGGAATACCGCCGCTTGAAGCTATGGCCTGCGGTACTCCGGTCATAGTATCGGGGGAGGCATCGCTGCCTGAAGTCGTGGGAGATGCGGCTGTAATTGCCGATGCATATGATTGTGCGGATATAAAAAATGCTATGCTTGAAATGTGTAAAAATGACGAAAAGAGAAACGAACTTATTAAACTCGGAAAGATGAGAGCAAAGGAATTAAGCTGGAAAAACAGTGCGAAAATATTAAATGATATTCTGAAAAGAATTTAACGATCCGGAGAAAAATATATGAAAACATTAAGGGAACTGTATTTATACAGACACATGATAAAAAGTATGGTCAAAAAAGACCTGAGAGGAAGATACAAAGGCTCGGTGCTTGGATTTTTATGGACTTTTGTGAATCCTCTTTTGCAGCTTGTCGTATATACATTTGTATTTTCCGTCATACTTAAAAATGGGATAGAAAAATTTTATCTTTATCTTTTTGTTGCACTCGTGCCTTGGATATTTTTTTCAAGTTCGGTCACCGGCGGTTCGGTGTGCATTTTTGCACAGAAAGATCTTGTCAAGAAAATTTATTTTTGCAGACAGGTCATACCTGTTTCTTATGTCACAAGCTGTTTTGTGAATATGTTATTTACGTTTGTGATAATTTTTGCGGTGCTGATAATTTCGGGAGCTACACTGAATCCCGCTGCGATAGCCTGCCTTCCTGTGATAATGATAACGGAATATATACTGGCACTTGGAATGGCACTCATTGCAGCATCGCTTGATGTTTATTTCAGGGACTTGCAGCATATACTCGGTATACTGATGATGGCATGGATGTACTGCACTCCGATAATGTATAAGGTGGAAGTCGTTCCGGAAAAATTTATGCCGCTTTTTAACCTGAATCCAATGACACCGATAATAACAGCATACAGAGATGTGCTGTACTACGCAAAAGTACCGCAATTGCAGACGATAGTTCATGCACTTGTGCTTGGAGTGATCGTGCTTGTGGTCGGAAATTTTATTTTTGATAAGCTGCAAAGACATTTTGCTGAGGAGTTGTAAAAATGCAGAGCGAAAATGCGATAGAAGTAAGAGATCTGAAAAAGAAATTCAAGGTATTTTATGACAAGGGAACAAGCCTGAAAGAGAGGATCTTATTCAGAAAAAGAAACAGATATGAAGAGAGATGGGTATTAAGCGGCATAAGTTTTGATGTGAAAAAAGGCGAAGCTATCGGTCTTGTGGGTCATAACGGCTGCGGAAAAAGCACGACGCTTAAACTTCTGACGAGGATAATTTATCCCGATGAGGGAAGTATAGAGATAAAGGGAAGAGTATCAAGCATGATAGAGCTTGGGGCGGGTTTTCACCCGGATATGAGCGGAAGGGAAAACATTTATATATATGCGTCGATATTCGGACTTACTAAAAAAGAAATAGATGAAAGAATGGACGATATAATTGAATTTTCAGAACTGGAGGAATTTCTTGACAATCCTGTGAGAACATATTCTTCGGGTATGTATACGAGGCTTGCGTTTTCGGTGGCTATAAATGTAAAGGCAGACGTACTGCTGATAGATGAGATACTGGCGGTGGGAGATGCGAATTTTCAGGCAAAATGTTTTAATAAATTAAGAGAGATAAAGGCAAACGGGACGACTATAGTTATCGTTTCACACGCATTATCACAGATAGAGCAGATATGTGAAAGAAGTATATGGATACAGGACGGACTTATAAAAGCGGAGGGCACACCGAGAGAAGTTCACCCACAATATATGGCTTTTATGGGACAGAAAAGAGATGAAATAAACGAAAAAGCCGCCGCACGAAAAGCAGAAAAAGAAAAGCAGAATGCAAAGGCTGAGAAAAAAGATGAAAAGAAGCCTGCTCCAAAAGAGAAAAACAACAAGAGATGGGGCAACGGCAAGGCGGAGATAACAAGCATAAGGCTGACAGATGAAAACGGAAAAAAGAAAAGTACGTTTGCGGTGGGAGAAAGTTTTAATGTTGAGATAGAGTACGATGTGAAAGAAGAAGTCAAGAATGCGGTATTCGGGATAGGTATATTCAGAAGTGACGGACTTAACTGCTACGGAACGAATACGACGATAGACAAGCTGGATGAATTCGATCTGACGGAAAGCGGAAAATTTACGATAAAGCTTAAAAATGTACTTCTGCTGCCGGGGGAATATACGATAGATATTGCAATTGAGTGCGACAGGGGTACACCTGTTGATTATTACAGAGAGATAGAGAGATTCAATATGTATTCCGTATACGGTGATGTGGGTGCGGCAAGAATAGAGCATGAATGGGTGAAATAGGAGGAAAATTCCAAGATGGAGAACAGTGAAAAAGAGCGGCTGATGATGTATCT
>JAFUUG010000162.1 GCA_017483905.1 Bacillota bacterium | reverse complement strand
TTCTTCTTCTTTTTTATAATTTTGCGTTTCTATTTTTGCCTGCTCTTTTGCCCATGCCATAACTCCTGCACGATCGGTTTCTAATCGTTTGGATAACTCCGCCAATGTTCCTAATTTTCGTATTATTTTTGAAGTACTTTTCCCCTCACTGTTTATATATGATTTTGTTATATAAAAGGATTCGGCATTTTTGGATTTTGTGGTTGAAACTTTCATTTAGAACACCTCCAACCTTAATTATATCAAACAATACTATAAAATACTATAGCATAATGTAACAAAATTTGACAAAAAAATTTAGCACTTTTGCACCTTTCAAGACAATTTTTGAATTTTTAACTGTCAAACACCCGGTTAAAATGAAAACCTTCATGCGTAAATCGTCGGCAATAATTGAGTTTTAATTGACTATATGCGAATTATATAATATAATTAATGTAAAATTATTGTATATCAGCGGATCTATAATTTAAAATGATAAGGAGGAAAAATATGAAAAGACTTATCAGCATTATACTTACATTGTCAATGCTTGAGCAGGCAGTACCCGCTTTTGCGGAGGATTATCCCGCAACGATAGAATATGTTGCAGGCGGTATCGGTGAAAATGACACGGTGCGTGTAACTTCAAATGAAGAACTGAAAAATGTCAGTTTTATTGCAGCACGATCATCAAACGGACAGCTTACAAACAGCAATATACTTCAGGTAGATAAGATAACACCCAACGAACCGTATATTTTTTACGATACAGAAGAAAACTCAGATCAGAAATTTATGCTGTGGCAGGACAGCGATAATATGTCCCCACTTGCCGAGGAGCTGTTTTATAAGGCAGATACAGCCGTAACGGACAAATATGCTGCGGGTGAAACGGGCGGTGTTAAAGTCGTTACTGAGGGCGAGCTTAACGATATATCACCCGCAATAGAATACACAACTATAGAAGATACTGCCGAAACGGGCAATGCCAATTGTATTGCCGCCGTTGAGGTCTCACTTGAAGACGGCGAGGAACTTATGGGCGTTGCGGAAATACGCATAAAGTACGACGAAAACAAGGATTACACCGCAGCAAACCTTATCGCAGGCTATTTCAATCCCGAAACGAACAAGTGGGAAGTGCCTTGCTACTATCTTGATGAAGTGGCACACGAGGCAGTTATCTTGACTGACCATTTCTCGAAGTACGGTCTGTTTGAAGTTGATAACAGCGGCACACCGAATGCTTTTGCACGTCCTCTTGAAGCCTCACAAGTGGCACAGATGATGTTCTTTAGTTCAAACACCCTGCTTGCGATATTCAACAACGAAGCACCGCCTGCACAGGACGAAGCGACGGCAATGATACTTGAAGCCCTTGACGGCTCATTCAACGGAAAAGTTACGGCAACGGGCAACAATATCAACACCATTTTGACCAAAGGCGGCAAGATAAGCGGCGGTGTACTTGGCAAGATAGGTACGCAATATACTATAATTGGTGTTGTGGGCGGTATGATAAGTACAGCAAACAATGCCTACAAGCACGGTGTTTTCAGCTACAACACACTTGAAGCATTGGGCAGGACAGCTATTGCGGCTGGCGTCAGTGCGGCATCTTCACCCGTACAGATATGTATGCTTATTTATGGCATGGGCGAGATGGCATATAATCACGTTCAGGAGAAAAAACTCACCAAAGCCCATGAGGAGCTTAAGGGTCTGCAAAAAGATTATATGAGGATATATGTCGGTCAGCGCACCGCAACAGATTGGTATAACGTCCTTGAACCCGTTTACAACAAATACTGCTCCGACATAACAGATGCGAATATTGTTGATAAATATGCGGATTTTGACAGAACGGTAAAAAGACTTGTAAGGGCTTATGCCTACAATTTTTCAACCGAGTACAGTTCGGGCAACCTTTACGGCAAGTTTTTATATATCCCACCTTACACCGAAAAAAATGGCGAACTGGCAGATGATATATGCGCAAATTACGAATCGGAAACATGGGGCGTGCTTGAATCCGTGCTCAAACAGTACAGCAGAAAGGCCGAACTTGATGCACAAAGAGGTCTTGCAAAAGAATGTGAGGAACTCAGAAATCTGCTTAACGGCGAGATAACACTTAACTTCTATGTTACCGCTTCCGAGATGAAAGACCTCGCACCAAACTGTTATGTACGTTTCTATAATGCGGCACAAAAAGACCTTTGGCGCAGAGATTTTGATGCAAACGGAAAAGCATCCATAACATTCAGTCTTTTGGCTTACAATCAGCTTGAATGTCCTACTTTTATCACCGTTTTCGATAAAAAGACCGACAGGGCGATAGGCAGGATAGAACTCCCCGACAATATGGAGCCCGACCACAGCTACGATGTGCCGTTTGACCCTGACACAGCTTCATATTTCATAAATATTCACGAAGTCAAGGAACATGCCGATGATCCGTATCAGTTTGCGGGACTTAACGGCAGACTTGCACCGACTTTAGACGATATGTACAAGGACAGGTTTGCATTTACACTTGACGAAAACGGCTGTGCCGAACTTGAAATGGATTATGCCTTTTACTTCGACCACGGCGCACCAAAGTGGATAGAGATACTTTCTCCGTCGGGCAAGGTCGTTTACCGCACACCTTATGACCCGTCAAGGTTTGATGTGCCGCTTGACGGCTCTACATACAGTGTAGAGATAAAATGCGCAGACGAAAAGACAGCCAAGCGATACGGCTACAGAAAAACCGCAATAGTTTATTTTGAGAACTTTGAGGCAGCACCAACCGTTGTTACGGAGGATTCTTTAAGCGGCAGCGGCGGTTGTACGATGATGTTTCCGCAGTATGGCTATGACTTCCATGACCGGGAATATACACTTTATATTTATGACGAGCAGGGCGAAAAGCCAGACCAAATATTTGACCTGTCGGGCAGCTTTGACAAGAAAAACACCACTGCGGAAGTCGAGCTGAAACTCGGGGAAGATGATGATGACCCTGATGACGAAGGCTTTGAACTGGACACGAATGTCGTATTTATGTATCCCAATACCTCAACTACCGTAAAGGCGGTAAGCGGCGTGATATCGGAGATAGAAAGCGGGGATGACGGCATAGTGGAAATTGGTGCGGATATGAGCATCAACGCCAAAGAAATTGGCAGGACGTATATTTTGGTAAGAGACTATAAAGGCAGCGAGATAAAGTTGGATGTCATAGTTGCGGAAAATATCTATGACTATGTAAATCCCATCTGCCGCGGCTGTCAGATATACAGAATGACGAATTTCCAAGGCAGAGTGAACGAAGCGTATTTTGACCCATGGTCGCGCGAGGACACCATGCAGCCGTATGCAAGAGTCACCTTCGCCACAAGCAAAGATGCGGGCGGCAACGGCATAGCTGCCATAACCATAAGGGAAGAAAGCGGCAGTATGCGTTATTTCCACCATATAGACGGTATGGATGTCGACAAACTGTATTGGAGCGATTACAGCGGAAGCAATTACAGAGTGCATGAATACATAACAGACTATGATTACGACCACTTTTTATATGTGGTGGGCGAATGGATGACAAGTGATATGTACAGGGAAATGCACTATTATTACGAGCGCACCGATCATAAAGACTATCCGTCAAGCGAAACGACGGACGGGCAGTGAAAGGAGGATAATTATGCGTAAAATAACAACCATAGTTTTGGCATTTGTGTTTACAATGCTTTTAAGCACAGCCGTTTTTGCGGCGGAGATAAAAATAGAAAGTGCCGAACAGGTTTCTTCGGGCAAGGTAAAGGTGGTCTGTGCACTTACGGGCGGCGAAAGCACACAGGTGATAACGGTAATGGCCTATGAAAAAGATGCATCGGGCGAGGAATTGAGCAATTCATATTATGAAAAGCTGATACATATAGACCAGTTTGAAGCCGATGTAACAGACGGTAAGGTCAAATTTGAGTTTGATCCCGCATCGTGGACAAGTCAAAACAAAACATATATTGTTAAGGTCGGCGGTCTATGTATTACAACAGCCGACACTATGACAATAATAAACAATAACGGCACACTTGAATTTATCTTTGGTGATGCCGATGCAGACGGCACAGTTACTGAAAATGATGCTGCACTCATACTTCAGAAAACACTTACAAGTACATCTGAACTGCCGATACAGCAAGAAACGGACTGCTGGTTTGTATATATCGATGCAGATGAAGATAATAATATAACTTCAAATGACGCAGCACTTGTATTAAAAAAGGCGACTACAAGCTCTTTTGAATTGCCGGCAGAAAAGAAAAATAAATAAAAATCCTGCAAGTCAAGCTATATTATTCCCCTCTTTCAACAAGGCAGGAAAATATGATATATTTCATTCATCTTTTATATAAGGTAGTCTACACTGGGATTTTGGGAAAAGTATTGTACCTTTTGGTACTGCTTTTCCCTTATTTTAATAAAACATATTAAAGGAACACTCTATAGATCATTTATTTTATAAAAAACCGCCTATACTCTCTCATTTATATAGAGATAGGCGGTTTAATTTTCATACAGTATATGGTATGTTGTTATCATTAGCAAGCTTTTTAACTGTTTCTTGCGATAAATTAGTTCCTTTACAAATATCCGCAATTGTAAGTTTTCCAAGCTGTAATAAATTCAACGCAATTTCTTTAGCATTTTCCATAACAGCTTCTTTTTTGAAATCTTCCATTATTTTACTCATATAAGCCACTCCTTTCGGTGTTTCCTTGAAATAACGAGTCCTATCTGCCATTTCAGGTGTTATCATATCATTGGGATCGCTGCACAGAAAATCATGAAGTAAATTCCCAAGCGGTGATGTATCATTATAAGAAGTATTTATATACAAAATATGTTCACCATCATTAAACGGCTGATTTGTAATGAGATTAATTCGTTCTATAGGATATATTGGTCTGTCAGCTTTAAAAATATCCGTCTCAGTAATAAATATAACATAAGTTATAGGCAGTTCATCAAAATCCTGTCCTGCATTCAAATGCTCCACATCAAGCGAAGATAAATGATACCTTGCACGATATGGGTCTGCTCCTGATTCAGCTTTCTGAGCCTCTATATTATATTTTGCACCTGCAGAATCAGTCGCCTTTACATCAAGACATAAGGATCTTGCTCCAAGCAGTCTTTTCAAATCATATTGTGTTTCCTGTTCGATCACCACCAAATCAGGCTTATTCAAAAATAACCTTAACACATATTCTGTCAATGGTTTATTGTTTCTGAATATTTCCCTGAAGAAAGCATCATCGATAGGTCTTAAATTTTTA
>JAFUUG010000161.1 GCA_017483905.1 Bacillota bacterium | reverse complement strand
GGGTATGAGTTTTGAGGTTAGAAACCTTACATTTAAAAATTATACGGAAGATGCTCTCGGTTTCCAGGGCGATGACGGTTCTACCTGTCCTATACAGAGAGTATGGGTACATAACAATGTATTCTATCCGGGCTACTGCGCAAATCCTACAGAAAGCGACAAAAGCGAGGGTGACGGCTCATGTGATTTCAAGCGCGGTCAGTATTATACAATGAGCTACAACCACTATATCAAATGTCACAAGACGAATCTTCTCGGTAAAGGTGCAGGCGATGAGCAGTTCTATGTATCACTTCATCACAACTGGTATGAAGATGTTGCATCAAGACAGCCTCTCGGTGCAGACGGTAATGTACATATTTACAATACATATTTCCAGGATACGGGAAGTGCAAAGAAGCATAATACTTCTCAGATAATCGACCTTCGAGGTATGGCATCGGTATTTGCTGAAAACAATTACTTTGATAATTGTAAGAACTACTATAAGACAAGAAATGCAGGTTCTTATATCAAACTCTATAATAATGAAATTACAGGCGATACATATCCCGACAGTTCTCAGGCAGGTAAAGTCATTATGGCGGAAACGAGATCGCAGGAGGGACTTACAAACGGTCTTGTTTTGCCTGACGGAACAAGCCTTGATAACTGGGATAGTAACCCCGCTATTTTCTACGGTGCGGCGAGTACATCATCATTCCAGCTTGATGATACCAAAGATGTGCCTGAAGTAGTCAAGACTTACGCAGGTACTCTCAAGGCATTCCCTGTAACCGAATCAGGTACGATAACAGTTACAGTTAAGGAAAAGGACGGCGGAAATGCCGTTACAGATGCTGTTTTAACAGCTAACGGTCTTACATTCAAGCATCAGGGCAACGGTGTATATACGGCAACTGCTCAGCTTGGTGCAGAATATAAGATAGTAGTATCAAAAGAGGGTTACTCAAATGTTACGATAACATCTGAGGTACTTGAAAATGACGGTGACGAATTTAAAGCAGACGCAAGTCTTGAAAAAGATTATGACGGATATGCGGTAGTTAAACTTATCGGCGGAACAAATCAGGAAGCTGTTAAGGGTGCAAGCGTTAAACTGACTGACGGTACAGTGCTTGCAGATCAGAATGACGGTACTTATAAATCAGAAAATCAGATAGCTGTCGGAAATTATAAAGTAACTATTACAAATACGGGAGATTTCGTTGCTCCTACAGGTGAGCAGGAGATAGTTGTAAAGACTACCGATGCGGCAAACGAAATAACTCTTGAAAAAATGAAAGGCAAGGTCAAGGTAAACATTACCGTAGCAGAGGGCGAAACAAAAACTCTTGATCTTGAAAATACAAGAAGCTCTGTTTATGTAGGTACTACTGCACTTACAAGAAACGGAAATGCTTTTGAGGGAGAAGTTGAAGTAAATACAGCATTTGATGTATATGCAAATATATCGGGATGGAATGTTGCATCTATTACTCCAAGCAAGATAACGGCCGGAAAAGATTCCACTACTGAGGCTACAGTTACATTAAAGGCTATGGGCTCTGTATATACATGGAATTATACAACCGGCGAAAATACGGAAGATTTCTTTGCTCTTCCTTCTTCACTTTCAGAATGGAGCGATGCAAAGAAAAATATACAGACTTATGACGGTCAGGAACTTAACAAGGCTGTAAAAGTAGATAAAAATTTTGTTGTAACATTTGATGCACCGGAAGCAGGTCAGATAGCTGTTGTAATGAATGCCAAAGATGGAAGTTCACTGCTTGTAAATGGTGAAAGCAAAGATATAACAACAGGTGTAAACTATATAGATGTTCAGGCCGGTGAGAACACTATCAAGAAAAACAAGAATGAATCTCGTATGTATCTTATACAGTATGCGGCAGGTGGCTTTGGTGATAACCCTACACCTCCTTCTCCTGTATCGGAATCGACAACCGAGAGTACTACAGAGTCTGAATCCGAAGAATCTACATATTCTGTACCTGTAACATTCGGTGAACCTGTTCATAACAATGGTGAGGACAGCGGAATAAAGGTTGAATATATAGAAGCAACGGATTCATGGAAACTTACTGATACATCCGCTGAAAAGGCTGCGACACTTTCAATTCCTTTTGACAGCATAACAAGCGGAAAGGTAGTTATAAAAGGTAAAGCAACTCCAAGTACAGCAGCAAGTAAATGGGCGATGGTATCGATAATAGGAACGACGACGGACAGTGTTCCTAATGAAGCAACTGTAAAGGAAGCTGCTGCACTTGCAACAGATCCTAACAAGAATATAACATTAAGAACAGACGGAAATAATGACAATGCAGATGCTTATGTATCATCAAGCGTTGCACAGGCAGCAAAAACTTATGATTATAAGTTTATAATAGATATGGATGAAAAGACAGCAACTCTTTCATTTGACGGAAATACATTTGAAAAAGAGTTTACGGCAGATTCCATATCAAGCATCAATTTCATAACTTCTATCAAGGGATCGAGAAATCTTGAGGTCACTGTTCCTTACGTGGGAATAATAAAAGACGGTGAAGCCAAATTAGAAGATGAGATAATGTGGGATGTTGCTAAGAAATATACAGTTATTGACAATGTTTTGCCTGAGGAAAACGGACTTACATTCGGTACGAGCTTCAAGACATACGAAGAGGGCGATGGTCCTGTTGATTTCGTAGACGGTGAAAATCTCTACAAGATGAGCATATATTTGCAGGGTGATGCAAATCCGCTGGCTGCTGACGGCAAGAATCCCGCAAATACGAAGAGCATACCTGTAAGCGGCACTTATCTCAAGTATGTACCTGAAAAAGACGGTGTATTTACAATGGCTGTAAAGACAGGTTCGGATAAGACGACTTATGTGACAGATGAAACAGGTTCTCCTATAAGAACTGTAAAAGCAAGTATCACAAGATACGATGTTGTCAGATTCAATGCAAAGGTCGGTCATACATATTATATCTTTGCAGGGGCATCTAAGATGTGCGTATACTATCTCGGATTTACTTCCGGTATAGAAGTGGAAGATCCTGTTGCTCCTGTTGAACCTATAAAGGATTATGAAGATCCGGACGTTGACACATTTAAGACTGCAAATGATGCGTCTATGCTTTTAAGAGTTTATTCGGCAGGTGATACGGTAAATATTACAAAAGAGTTTATAATAGATACATATAAAAAGGCTCTTGGAATATATGAATAATTGAAACATCAAAGGCTCTCCAATACGCTTGGAGGGTCTTTTTTGTTGCACTGTTAAATAAAATGTGATATAATATTGTAAATAATAATGAGTCGGAGGAACAGTGATATGGCGGGATTTATGCTTTTATTTGCAATAGTACTGATATGTTGTATTATATTTAACAAATTATCAAGTAAACTGGGTATTCCTATGTTACTGGCGTTTATCGTGCTGGGAATGTTCTTTGGCTCTGACGGGTTTGCAAAGATCGATTTTGACAATTATAAACTTACGGAAGATATTTGTACGGTGGCTCTTGTCTGCATAATGTTTTACGGCGGCTTCGGTACGAAATGGAGCAGTACGAAACCGATAGCTGTGCGGGCTTTGCTGCTTTCGTCGGTGGGTACTGTATTGACGGCGGCTATAATGGGATTATTCTGTCATTTTGCGATAGGGATAGGATTTGCGGAAAGTTTTCTGATAGGTGCGGTGATAAGTTCTACCGATGCGGCATCGGTATTCTCGATACTTCGTTCAAAAAGGCTGAATCTTAAATATAATACGGCTTCTATGCTCGAACTTGAAAGCGGAAGCAACGACCCTTTTGCATATATGCTCACTATGATGATACTTACCTGTATGAGTACAGGTATGAGCGGCGGAGATATTCTGTATATGATATTTGCGCAGGTAGTATACGGACTTTTATTTGGTGTGGGGATCGCACTTGCAGCCGGACATTTTATGAGAAGGTTTATATTTAATACAGAGGGATTTGATATGATATTTCTTGTTGCCATTGCTATAGCGGCATACGCAGTGCCTGTAATGGTGGGAGGAAACGGATATCTTGGAACTTATGTGGCAGGGATAATACTGGGAAACAGAAGGATACTCAATAAAAAGGCTCTTGTTAATTTTTTTGACGGAGTAACGGGCTTTATGCAGATGATACTTTTCTTTCTGCTGGGGCTTCTTGCATATCCGTCTCAATTGCCGGAGATCGCTCCAAAGGCAATATTGATAGCGTTATTTGTGACTTTTATCGTTCGTCCTGTTGTGGTGGGACTGATACTTCTTCCGCATGGAGGAAAACTGAAACAGGCGGCACTTGTGTCATGGGCGGGAATGAGAGGAGCGGCATCTATCGTTTTTGCGATAATTGCTGTAGTTGATCCTGCAATTATTGCAAATGACATTTTTCATATCGTATTTTTCATAGTTCTTTTCTCAATATTGATACAGGGAACGCTGCTTCCGTTTGCAGCAAAAAAACTTGATATGATAGATGATAATGATGACGTTATGAAAACATTTACGGACTATACGGAGGAAGTACCTATACAATTTATACAGTTCAAGATCGAAAACAATCATCCATGGGCCGGAAAATTTATAAGTCAGATATTACTGCCGCCTGATTCGATACTGGTGCTGCTGATGAGAGGGGAAGAAAGGATAGTGCCGAACGGAAGAACGAGGATGTGCGTGGGAGATACTCTTATATTAAGCGGAAGGGCTATGGGAAAGGTAGAAGGAATAAATCTGTATGAAAGAGATATAGATGAAAATGACAGCTGGAAAAATAAGATGATAAAGGATATTCCATCGGGTGAAAGCCTGATAATAATGATAAGACGGGGAAGAAGAGTTATTATACCTAAGGGAAACACCCTTGTGAGAGAAAATGATATATTGGTTATAAATGATGTGAAATGAAAGAATGTGGGTGTGAAAAAATATTTTTTTCACACCCAATTGACGGAAAACTTGTGTTTTCCGTCAATTTTTTGCAGTCTTGTCTGCGTGCCTCATTGGCACTTGCAAGCCTGTAAAGTATGTGGACTAAAGTCCACTCCTCGGACGAACAAAGTCCGTCCTGCGGTTTAAAGTCTGCGACGCCGATAATGTCAAAATGAATAATTATAGTAAACGACAAAAGTACTTGTACTTTAGGCGTTTACTCGCACCGACTGCGTGCCGCAAAGCGGCTAAATTCCTTATACGCAGTCGTGTGCATCCCCCGGAGGGTTATAGTAAACGACATTTTTTTATGTCGTTTACT
>JAFUUG010000160.1 GCA_017483905.1 Bacillota bacterium | reverse complement strand
TGTTCGTCAGACCGAGGTTTTGCATTAGACTTACTTCAGATTCCACCTCACGATGGACACCCTTGTCCTCTGCTAACAGTTCCTACTGCCAAGCCTGTAGTGGACTTTCACCACCAAGTTACTGCCCATTCGGGGCAAACCCAAAAAAGCCCTTGCTATAATAAGCAAGGACCATATAATTGTTTTGTTATTCTGCTATCTCTCTTTCAGCCACTTTTTCAGCATAAATGTCATAAAGTACGGGAAAGTATAGAACTTTCCGTTAAAGCCGATATTGCTTCTACCCAGTTTTATGCCGTATTTGACATCGGAAAATTCATCTTTTTCAATAAGTTTATTCAATGACGGCGTACTGTTATTGCCCGCTTTTACCTCAACAGGCACAAGCGAATCGACATCACGCACAAAGAAATCCATTTCAAGTGTACCTTTTTTATTTTTGTAATAATACAGTTTATAGCCCTGTTTTACAAGCATATCGGCAATAACATTTTCATACAGTGCGCCCTTATAGGTATTGAAATTTTTATTATAGCGCAGATCCTCCTGCACTTCCTCATCCAAAGAACCCACAAGCAAGCCCGTATCTCTGAAATAGAGCTTATAGTTATTGGGGTCGTAATTGCCGCCAAGTGGGAGGGACGGCTGTTCCATACAATGGCAAACATTCACGATACCCGCGTTATCAAGCCAATCGACAGTCCCCACATAGTCACGGTTCCTTGCTCCGTGTGCGACCTTTGATATTTGAAATTTTTTATTGTCGCGGCCGAGAAAGGCAGGTATCTTCCGATAAACATTCAGCACCTTTGCCTGATCCAAACCGACGGCATATTTGGTTATATCCTCCTCATAGTCAAGGAGTATCTGCCGCTGCATTTTAAGTGTGCCGCTGTAATTTTTATTCGTCACAAAAGAATTGACTATCGCGGGCATGCCACCTATTACCACATATTCTCCAAACGCCTCAAACATCACGGACATTTCTACCTCCGAGAGCGGCTTTGTTTCCAACATAGCCTCAAACAACTCGCTTATCTGCCCGTCCTTATAGCCTTTTGCCCACAAAAATTCCTCAAAGTCCATAGAGTGCATTTCATAGTCCTCTTTATAGCCCACGCTGTTTGACTCTATCTGATGGTAGTTTATCCCCATCAACGACCCCGAGCATATCACATCATAACGCCCATCCTGCTTGAAAAATTTAAGGCTTGTGGCACAATTCGGACATTCCTGCATCTCGTCAAAAAAAATCAGAGTCTCTCCCGCGGTAAATTCAAGCGACGGATCCAGCAGTGAAATGCCGCGTATTATGGTATCGGGCTCGAAGCCGCTGTCAAATATGGTTTTAAAGCGCTTTTGCAGCACAAAATTTATCTCTATGATATTTTTGTAATTCCTGTGTGCAAAGTATCTTATTGATTCGGTCTTGCCTATCTGACGCGCACCCTTTATGATAAGCGGCATACGGTCTGCCCTGCTTTTCCAATCCTCCAGAAACGCATCTATTTTTCTTCTTAAAAGCTGCATGGTATCACCACCTTGATTTTATTTGCCTTTAAACAAATTTATTATATCACAAAATTCCAACCTTTTCAAGAGAGGTTTTCACGAAATTCCAGTATGTTTTCGACTATTTTTCACAAAATTCCAAAGCATTCCCGTAAAAATATTTTTACACGACACATATTTTGTGTTATAATCAAAGAAAATGAAAGGACTGACCCATTATGGCATCACATACATATTCCCCCGAAGCGCACAGCCGCGCCGTCACAAAATTTGTAAAGACCCACCTCGACCGCATAGAAATGCGTTGTACAAAGGACAGCGGCCTAAAAAATGAAATAGTTGAACACACCCAAAAGACCGGAGAAAGCGTAAATGCCTTTATGATAAGGGCGGTCAAGGAGACTATGGCGCGGGATAAGGAAAAATAAGTTTACAAAGGAATAAATATATGAACAAAAACGAAATAATCTTATACGAGACCGCCGACCGTGAGATCGTGCTTGAGGTCAACACCGACGGCAATACGGTATGGCTTAACAGAAATCAGCTTGCACAGCTGTTTGACCGTGATGTCAAAACCATAGGCAAGCACATAAATAACGCTTTAAAGGAAGAATTATATAACGACGATTCAACTGTCGCAAAATTTGCGACAGTTCAAACAGAGGGTGACCGCACCGTAACAAGAAACATTGACTACTATAATCTTGATGTGATTATCTCAGTTGGTTATCGCGTAAAATCACAGCGTGGTGTTGAATTCCGCAAATGGGCAAACAAAGTCCTAAAAGACTACATAATCAAGGGATATTCTGTAAATCATAAGCGTATCGAACAGATCGGAGAGGTTATACGCATTATGAAACGAGCAGAAAATCAGCTTGACACGAAGCAGGTATTATCGATCATTGAGAAATACAACACCGCCCTTGACCTGCTTGACGATTACGACCACCAGACATTGAAGAAGCCCTCGGGCAATACCGCAACTTACGTCCTTAAATATGACGAATGCCGCCAACTTATAGACAGTATGAAATTCGGTTCGGACAGCACACTTTTCGGCAATGAAAAGGACGATTCATTCAAGGGCAGTATCGGCAATATTTACCAGAGCTTCGGCGGGGTGGAAGTTTACCCCACACTCGAAGAAAAGGCCGCAAACCTGCTGTATTTCGTAACCAAAAATCACTCCTTTTCCGACGGCAACAAACGCATAGCCGCAGCAATGTTTTTGTACTTCCTCGATAAAAACAACGCACTTTTCCTTGATGAAGAAAAGACCCAAAAGACTATTGCCGACCAGACTCTCGCCGCTTTGACGATAATGATCGCCGAATCTATGCCGACCGAAAAAGAAATGATGATAAATGTTATAATGAATTGTATGGTGTAAGCAAAAGGAGATGTTTCCTATGAAAGATCAATATATCGGAGATATTGGCGATTACGGAAAATACGGGCTTTTAAGGTATCTTATATCTAACGGGATAAACATTGGTATAAATTGGTTTTACACGGAAAATGACAAAACCGGTCACGGCAGTATAAATAAATATCTCAATAACGAAAATTTCAGAAAGTATGACGAAAAACTGTATGATTATTTAAAAACGATAGCCTTCAATGATGATAAAGAACTCAAAATGATTGAAAACAGTGGGCTTTTCGGCAATACGGCATTTTTTGGCGAATGTGTTGATATAAAAGACCGCAATAATTGGTTTAAACGCTCCGTCAAAAAATTATCCGACAAAGACCTGATATTTTGTGACCCCGACAACGGTATTCTTTGCAGGAAAAGCAAGACAGTCAAAGATTCGGATAAATATATTTTCACCGAAGAAATAGAAAAGTATTATGAGAACAAAAATGTTGTGTACTATTGTCAGCGCGCAAGGCGAACAGATGCGGAATGGCAGAAAACACTTTACCAAATGCAATATCTTTCCGATTCAAAGATCTATCCGCTGATTTTCCACAAAGGCACACAGAGAGCCTACATTTTTGTTATCCACAAAGAAAATGCCGAAAAATACGAAAATTTATTGACCGATTTTGTATCTTCCGGTTGGGGCGAATTGTTTGAAAAAAGCATAAATATGCCCGATCCAAACACGATACACCCGATAATGGGTTACGACAAGGAAATTTATGTAAAACCCACCGTCAAAAATCCGAATATTATCGTCGGCGAATTTACATATATTGCCGATTCAAATTTTGAGAGCCACGTTACGCACCATTACGATTTTATCGGCGACAAGCTGATAATTGGCAAATTTTGTCAGATAGCACCAGGCGTTGAATTTGTTATGAACGGTGCAAACCACCAGATGAACGCGGTCTCCACCTTCCCGTTTTATACGCTGCAAGGGTGGAATATGCGTCCTCCCGAGTTTTCCGATTTGCCGATAAAGGGCGACACTATCATAGGAAACGATGTCTGGATAGGGCAGAATACGACTGTTCTTCCGGGTGTACACATTGGCGACGGTGCAATTATCGGTGCAAACAGCGTAGTCGGAAGTGATATTCCGCCTTATACCATAGTTGCAGGCAACCCTGCAAGAGAACTGCGCAAACGTTTCGACAATGAACTTATAGATTTGATGCTGAAATTTCGTTGGTGGGACAAAAGCATTTACGAGATCAATTCTCTTATACCCCTCCTGACCTGCGGTGATCTTGAAAAAGTTAAAAGAGAGCTGAAAGCAAGATTAGGCTGAATATATTTTCGGCACATTCAGTGCAAGCAAAAAAACTTGATATTATACAAACAACGGAGTGATCATTATGATAAAAAACACACTTCTCGATTTTGAACTGAACAGCAAAGAGGACATTATAAACGCAGTAAACAAGCTGGGTTTCCTGCCTTATTTCAAAAACAAAATATCGGGATTTTCCATTGAAGAGCATATCGCACCGCAGTATGGGTTTGCCGATACAGAGGGGGTATGGGAGTGGAAGGGCTCGATAATTACAGAGGGGAATTTTGCCTATGGCAAGTTTTTCGGCAAAAAGGCGGTGTTTATGACCCTTGACTGGTTTTGGGAATTGGCGAATTACCGCCGTGACGGGTACGATTTTGATGCAGGCTTTGATGACGGAAAACTGAAATATTCGGATAAAGTTCTGTATGATAAGCTTGAAAATAACGCCCCCGCACTCTCAAAAACGCTGAAAGCACTCGGCGGCTATGATAAAGAGAGCAAGGGCAGCTTTGACGCAGGCATGATCTCCCTGCAAACAAAGTGCTACGCACTGATAAGCGATTTTGTCTATATGACCGATAAATACGGCCG
>JAFUUG010000159.1 GCA_017483905.1 Bacillota bacterium | reverse complement strand
TTGATAGATTTTTCATACCATTCCTGAGCTTTTTCATAGCTTTTCTCGACCCCCCTTCCCATATAATAGCAATGTCCAACATATATTAAGCCATATAAACCTCCTTTTTTGAAATGTTCGATAGCTTTGGAATAATCCTGCTCAACACCACGTCCATAATAATAGTATTCGCCTAAAATACGTTGACCCATTTCAATATCAAAACTATCGGCAGGACCGAGAGAGATACCTCTATTGTACCATTTTATGGATTCTTTATAATCTTGGTCAATGAACGCATTGCCATGGTAAAACATATTGCCTATGGCTGTTATACGGTCTACAGAATATCCGGAAGGATCAGATTCATCTTTAATATATTTTTCATACCATTCCTGAGCTTTTTCATAGCTTTTCTCAACACCACGACCCATATAATAGCAATGGCCCACACATATTAAACCGCTATTTGATTTTTTGTAATGCTCAACAGCCTTGGAATAATCCTGCTCAACACCGTATCCGTGATAATAGCATTCGCCTAAATAATTGTGACTATCTCTAACAAACCAATCATCAGCATAACCCTCAGATATACATTTATTAAACCATCTTATTGCTTCTATATAATCTTGCTTTATTGCATGATCACTGTATTTATGATAAAAATTCATACCTAAAGAACGATAGCTATGCATATTACATAACTCGCCTGACTTTATAAATAAATTTATAGCCTCATTTGCATTTTTTTCTACACTTTCTCCGTTATTATACATATTAGCCAATTGAAATAATGCTCTTGGATTATTCTTTTCAGAAGCTTTCCGACTCCATTTTATAGCTTCATCAGTATCTTTTTTACCATAACGAGAAAATCTTAAACCATCTGCATAATAATATTGTGCAAATGAGTGTCCTGTCTTAGCCAATTCGGAATGTATCTCTTTAGCTTTGGAGAGATCTTTTTCAACTCCTATACCATCAATATAACAAATGCCTTCTAAATATTGTGCAAATTTATCTCCCTTTGAACCTAATTTTTTTGCAATTTTATATTTGTTTTCTGTTGATACTTGATTATAAATATCATAATTATTAAGATATATTTTGCTTTCTGTGATTTCATAAAGCACATATTTTGCTCTCGGATGACCTGTTTCGGCAAGTGGTTTCATTATTTCTATTGCTTCTTTCACTTTTCCGAGATCCATGAGGTCTTCCGCCTGACGCTGCTTATCTGCACTTGTAGTACCGGATATATCCCATGCATACTTGATATCAATAAATTTAAGATTCAGGGAATTGAAATCAACATTGTCGTATGCCCTGAGATATACAATAGGGTCGCCGATACCTATATAAGTTATATCCTTTATCGTCAGGGGTATTTCAAATTCGCCCTTGTAGAGATAAATTGTTTTCTCTGTACCCATATCAAAAATATCAAACAGATCGTCCTGATCGAATGCGATGGCATCGACTTTTGATATCAGGCTTTCATCGGTGGTATCCTGCCTGAGTAAAGTCAGCTTTTCTTTTCTTCTTTTTGCGGTTTCTATGTCGGAAGAATTTTCTTCTTCACTGTACTCTATTTTGAATATTGCGCATAATTTTGCGTTTATTTTAGGGTCTTCGGAAGATAATGCTTCAACAGACTCAGCTTCGGAAATATAATAGTTGTTTCTGAGCCATGTAGCAAGCTTTCCGTCTACATAATAGCCAAGTATACTCTCAATATCAAAATTTTCACGCAATTCGTCGATAGTTCTTACATCATTTCCTTTCATTTGCAGTGGAAATCTTATTTTTCTTGCCATGTTCTTCACCTCAATAGAATTATATTTGATAAATATACCGGTTCTTGTCAAATAATATGTATATCTTTCTATATTGAAAAATATTGTTTTAAGATAATTTATAGTAAGTCAATAGGGCAGATGTTCAGTATGCTATATAAAAATAAGATAGATTTCGACTTAACTAACGATTATCTATAGTTTTCCGTGCATTGAGGATTTTAAAAAAAGTAGAGTAAATTTGACAAAAAATATTGATTTATGTAGAAAATTATTGTATAATTAACACAAGATTTCTTGATTTATAAGGACACACGGAAATTTATACATTTCCGTGCATTATGTTTATTAATTAGATTCTTTCGACTTTTTTAGCTTATCCCGGAAAGTCGAATAAGCCATTCCACATTCTTTGGCTCCCTTTCTCATTGATATTTCACTATTTTCGCATTTATTGAGAATGCTGTTAAAATTTTGGGGTATCGGAAGGGGTGGTCTTCCGAATTTGACACCTCTTACCTTAGCTGCCGCAATGCCTTCAGCTTGTCGCTGTCTGATGTTGGTTCGCTCATTC
>JAFUUG010000158.1 GCA_017483905.1 Bacillota bacterium | reverse complement strand
TTATGACCACGAATTTCCCATTTACGATACGAAAAATGGCAAAGAAGAATCAATCCATTCTTCCGTAGTTCATATGGATTTTTTCTGCACCGATCAATTCAAGCAGCTCAATAATTAAAGGAACAGAACCCGTCCAGCTTAATTCCCCTTGATATGGACTGCCCAGTGACATTTTATATAACTGCCCATTATATTGTACATACTTGAAACCCTCTTAAACAGCTGATTTTAAAATATTGTCAGTAGTTTGTCAGTAATAGAGAACGGCAGAAAAAACCGCCCTTATCACAGGGCGGCATTTTATTTTGTCCTCACAACGACCTTTCCATTCTCAAAATCGACATCAAAATTTCCAACCGCCGAAGCCAGACTTCTGACCTTAACAAAATTACTTCCGCCCAAATTTACAGCCTCTACACTTTTATCATTTCCGTCAACCTTTACTCCCAACTCCACGACCTTATTATTCAATATCGGCACTTTACTCCCCGCATCATACCCGACCTCAAATCCTGCATTTTCAAGACCCCTTATATCGATATAATTCTTACCGTCTTTCAATATCCTGTGTATCTTTATATCTTTCCCATTGACCTTTATATAAGTTTCCGTTACCATCTCATCATCTCCTCTGAGCTTGTCCTTAAACTTCACCCAATAGCCCTCATTATGCACAAACGGAGCAGGACAAATCTTATGTGTAACGTCATAATGCCGTATCACATTCCCGATCGGCACATCATATTCACACATCAAATATTTGACCAGCTTCGCCGCATTTTTTATCGTATCCTCATCAAAATACCAGTCCTTATCTTCTGCTCTTCTGCTCGTCATATTTTTCTTTTTACAGCACAATTCGACCCCTATACTGTTATCATTTCTGCATTCCTCATGATAGTAAAAATTCGCTCCGCAGTGCCAAGCCGTATCGCTATCCATAACACTTCTGTACACGCTTTTCCCATCAACAAAATAATGCGCCGATGCCTCAATAACATTATTCTTAAAATATTTCGCCTCACCCTCTGCCGTATCATTCGGACTTGCCGTATAATGTACAACAATATACTTTATTTTGCTTCTTCTCCCTTTACTAAAATTATTAACATTGCACCGTATGTCATCATTTATCACTACCATTTTCACCATCACCCCCGAATAAACTATCTATCATTTTCTTTACCTTTTTAACACTTTCCGACCCGATATTGTATTGTGTTTCTTTCAACAATTCGATCATACCATTCGGCACATTGCCGCCCATTTCCGCAAAGTTTTCAAACACACTTCCGATCTCGCATATCCCAAAATAATATATCCCAATATACTTCAAAAAGTTTGTTTCAAACACCCAGTCAAGCCCATACAAACAAGCAATTATCATCAGTTCGACTATTTTCCCCACTGCACCCCAACGAGCCTTATTACTTTTCCACTTTTTCAGTTTAAATCCCTTTATCCACCCAATAACGGTATCTACACCCATCAGCAATAAAAGAACGATTATATGCCTGTAACTATCCCCCACTATCAGAGCTATAATTCCAATATAAGTTGCAAACACAGCTTTAAGACCTTCAATTCTTATATCCATTTTACCACCCCCCTCAATCGTTTGTGATAGTTTGGTTAAAGTACACCCTGCCGTCGCTTTTTAAGTAGTTAAAAACGCCCTTAAAAGTTGTCAAATCTGTGTCGGGAGCGGCTGTGTTAAAGTTGATTTTTGATGATATCTCGCTCTCATCAAAGTCGAGATATATCTCAAAATCGGATGCTATTGCGTCAGCATTCCCCAAACTTCCTAAATCCCAATTCCACATTGCCGTACCCCAAAAAGACAAATTCACAAAATTTATCGCAGACGGAGCTGTTTTTCTCATTATTTTTACTTTTTTGAAACTCGGAAAAAATTCTCTTGAAAAGCCGCCGCTGCCGAAGTTGTCGGAGGTTATAGCAACAAAGTTCGGCGGTATCACAAGTTCCGCAAGAGTGCTTAATGCAACATTTTGAGGGTTGCCACTAAATAAAGCAAAAACATAGCCATCATTATTCAGCCCTGTAAAGTTGTTCGGAAACCGTATTTTGTTTAGTGGCGGGTAGCCACTAAACAATCTGTCACTTCCCGTTCTTGAAAAACTCATACCATCATGCAAGTAAAGTTCACATTGCTGTGTTGGTGGTGCAAGCGGCAATCCTGTGATTGCGGTCGTGCCGCCTTTGTCATAGTAGTTTACAAACGCATCTTTGTCGATATCAACTACACTGCTTGAGATGATGTAAGAACTTTGTCCCCACCCATACGTTGAGTCAAAAACTACGCTGCTCATATCCGATGGGTTTGATAGTTTTGCGGTCAGCCCTTTTATAACAGTATTTGTGCTGTCTGTGTATGCATACCATTCATTTTGTACAGGCGTACTGCCCCAATAAGCATACGTTTTATTTACCGCCACCCAATCATTACCGTCATAAGCATAGACGTTATACCCGTTTACATTTGTTTCGACCCATTTTGCCATATCACTCACCGCCTTGTGTTATCGGTTCAAACCAAATATCCCCGACTCTTGCCCCTGACGGCTCTGTTTCATCTACGGTCATAAAAGGTATTTTGCTTCTTTCACTTCCTCTTATCTGATATAAGCCGTCATCTTTTACAGCGATCCCCTTTGTTTCGTTCTCGGTACGGCTGTTTAAGTATATCCTTGCTTCATCCGCTGTCTTTTCGCATATCATTTTCCCTCTG
>JAFUUG010000157.1 GCA_017483905.1 Bacillota bacterium | reverse complement strand
TCCTTTGCTGCTTCATAACTTTGCTGCGTAGAACACATAGGCATCACCATCTTTCTTTAATTATATTATATACCTATGTGTAAATAAAATCAATGATATTATTGGATTATTTCAGATTTGTATCATTTGATTTGTAAAACAGAATTGTTTAATTTAAAAATTTGTGTCATATATGAAAATTTGATATGAATTGAATATTCGATTTGAATAAGAAGATAAGATTTTTTCGTGTAACCAATGACAGTTTAGCAAATGCAATACTGACCTAAGTTACACATTTTTGCCATTCATGTACCCCTAATATACAATATTTTCCAAAAGATAATCAATCTTACATTTGTTTAAAACAATTTCTTTAATTTTTCAAAATTAAGTTTAGATGGTTCAGCTCTTCTATTTTCCCATCTTGCTATTGTTTTATAACTAATATTAAGAATAGCCGCCAAATCCTTATGGGTCAACATTAAGTGATTGCGTATTTCCTTTATTTTAATGTAATATGGATATGAAATAAATGATAAATAGTCATCATAAATAAAATCGGGCAAAATATTTAACTTTCGGGAAATTCTATTAATAATCTCAAGATTTGGACATAATTTATCATTCTCATATTTCATAAGAGTACTGTCATCTATTCCAATCATTTCAGCCAGTTCCCTTTGTGTCAAATTTGCCTTAAACCTATAAAATGCAATCTTCTCCCCTACCGTCGCCTCTTCAAGCAGTTCCCTCACAGGCACCACTATATGTATAAGCGGCAGCAGCATATTATTCGCACTTCTGCAAAATAAAAAGGCTGTATCGCCTTTTTGCGGTGATACAACCTCTTCATCGTTATTCTTCTGCTTTATCGGATTATTCTTCCTGAAAAACTCTGTATAGTCCTCATCGGGACAGCCTTTCAGAAATATATGCACTTCATCGTTCTTGACTTCATTTCCCTCATCGTCTGTAATGTAGTCCTTATTGACAACATACACTTTCGCTATTATCAGCCGTACAAGCTCCATTTTTTCCTCATAAGTCATCTCTTTTATCAGACTTTCAAAGGAATTGACAAGCTCCCTCGCCTTATTCAGTCCATCAAGTGTGACCTTGCTTTCGGTTTCCTTTGCCGAGAATACTTCAAGCTGCTTTTCCGCCGCACTAAGCTCCTCAGACATCTTTCCGATATCATCTATTATGTACTTTTTGGCATTATCGGGAATAGTTCTGAGCGTCTGTGTCTGAGATTCGATATTCCTTTTCAGTGTCTTTATCTTCTCTCTCAGACCTCGTTCCTCATCGGCTATCACATCATAACTATTCCGCCTTATCTCTTCTTCAAGCATATTATAGTATTCATCGGAATTTGTACTTCCTATCTTGCAAAGCGTATCGAGAATAAAGTTATCTATCTTGTTCCCTTGTATCGGCAGATAAGAGCAATCACTCTTGACCACCCTCCTTGTCTGGCACTTATAAAGAAACTTCGGTGAACCGTCTTCCTCAAATCGTTTCGTTTCCTTATGAGCAAAAAGATTCTTACCGCACACAGGACAGGCAATTA
>JAFUUG010000156.1 GCA_017483905.1 Bacillota bacterium | reverse complement strand
CTGCTTATAAGTATGAGTCTTTGGTATGAGGGACTTATCCCGGGTGGTATGCCGAAAAGGATATCAGATGAGATCTGGACATGGTATTTTTATGCAGCGGTGTTTGCTGTTTTATTTCAGCTTTTTGTATATGCATGTTTCAGATTTTACAGAAATCTATGGAGCTATACAAGTCTTGAGGATATAATAAGGGTAGTTATCGCAAATACATTGATCTTTATCGGAATATATATTTATGACTATTACGTACTTAGTCATATGGAACTTATGGTATTGCCGAGAAGACTGCTTGCACTTTCATGGACGATAAACATGATATTATTTGCGGTGTCACGATTCGGCTATAGGCTTATAAAGCGGTTTTTTATCGTTATAGGGCATTGGGTGACGAGAAAGGCCGGAAGCAAAAGAGTTATGGTCATAGGTGCAGGCTCTACGGGGTATGGCGTTATAAGGCATATACTGAACAATGCAAAATCATACGAGGACAGAGTGCCGATAATAGTAGTTGATGATGACCCAAAGAAAAACGATACAACGATACATGGCATCCGTGTAGTAAAGGGAACGGACAACATTCCCGAACTTGCAAAGATGTATGCAATTGAAGAGATAATCGTGGCAGTGCCTTCGGCTACGAATATACAACTTAAAAAGATAATGGATAAATGCAGTGAAACGGAATGTTCACTGAAAGTTGTGCCGCCGCTGAGTGATGTTTCCGACGGAGTGCATCATATTCTGCGTGATGTTAAGATAACAGATCTTTTATTCCGTGATGAGATAGATATAGATGTAAAGAGTATATCGGGATATCTGAAAGATAAGATAGTGCTTGTAACGGGGGGCGGAGGCTCGATAGGTTCTGAAATATGCAGACAGATATCGGTCTTTTCCCCAAATACGCTCATAATTTTTGATATTTATGAAAATAATGCTTTTGATCTTGCGAATGAATTAAAATCGAAGTACGGAAATATAAATATTATAGTGAGGATAGGTTCGGTAAGGGATAAAAAACGTGTGGCTGCGATATTTGAGGAATTCCGCCCGACTGTAATATTCCATGCGGCAGCACATAAGCATGTTACTCTTATGCAGGATTGTCCCGGAGAGGCTGTAAAGAATAATGTCTTCGGTACGCTTAATGTGGCGGAGTGTGCCGATGAGTACAAGGCGGAGAGGTTTGTTCTTTTATCAACGGATAAGGCGGTAAATCCGACTAATGTAATGGGAGCAACGAAAAGGGTAACGGAACTTGTTATTCAGGAGATGGCAAAGAAGAGCAAAACAAAATTTATGGCGGTACGATTCGGAAATGTTCTTGGAAGTAACGGAAGTGTTATACCGACTTTTCAAAGACAGATATCGGAGGGCGGTCCGGTTACTGTAACGCATCCCGACATAGTGAGATATTTTATGACTATCCCCGAAGCATCGAAACTCGTTCTTCAGGCGGCGGGGCTTGGCAGAAGCGGCAAAATATTTGTGCTTGATATGGGTGAACCTGTAAAGATTAATGACCTGGCGAGAAATCTCATCAAACTTTCGGGATTCGTTCCCGATAAGGATATAAAGATCGTATATACGGGACTGCGTCCGGGCGAAAAATTGTATGAAGAACTTATAATGGCAGAAGAAAAGGAAGATATGCAGGTAACATATCATAATAAGATATTTGTGACAAAAGCTGTGGAACATGATTCGGCTCTTTTTGCAAAACAGCTTGAAAGCCTTAAATATGCTGCGGAAAATAAGCCGATGGACGTTTATCGTATATTGAAAGAAATCCTTCCGAATTTTAATAATGCGGAAAATATAAGCAATTGATATAAAGGTGTGAGTATAATGTATCTGAAAATTAAAAGGATCGGAGATCTTCTGCTCTCTTTGACAGGTATAATATGTACGGGCTGGCTTATGGCAGTAATTGCCATATGTATAATGGCAGAATCAAAGGGAAATGTGATTTTCAAGCAAAAGAGGATAGGACAGGGAAAAAAAGAGTTTTATATATATAAATTCAGAACGATGTATACAGATACACCTAAGGATATGCCGACGCATTTACTGAAAGATCCGGAGGCTTATATAACACGATGCGGAAAAGTCCTCAGGAGAACAAGTCTTGATGAACTTCCGCAG
>JAFUUG010000155.1 GCA_017483905.1 Bacillota bacterium | reverse complement strand
TCCTAGTTATGTATTATAACACATAACTAGGTTAAATGCAATATCCAATTGAAAAAAATTTAGATTTTATACGACTTTCAAATACTATATCCCATCATTCCTAGTTATGAATCACGGGAATGCAGGTTAGATTAATGCATCTTTTTGTTTCTCGTATCTTGTTCATATGTTTCACACTCCATACAATTATTTTCAATAATTGTATCATGAATACTGATCCATTGAAAAGACAGGGGATGATTGATCGCTTACTTTTATAAAGTTGAAGTCTAATTTTATCCCCAAAGCCAAGAAAGAACTTTTCTCTCATCGAAAGGCTTTTTCATTTTACCATTTAAAAATATAGTCGTATTCTCAATATAAATATACATAATATGTACTTAATATTTCACTGTTTTGATGACTTTATCTCGCCGTTTGAACCAACTATAATTCTTGCACCACAATTAGGGCATCTATACTGCGTATTTGGAGTAGTGCTTTTTATCGCCTTACAAAAAGGACATTTAATTGAAATTGACATATATTTTCCTCCTTTCTTACTTTGGACAGTTCTAAAAATCCAAATTTAATAGTTCATTAATAATATCCCCCATGGGCAGCAATCAATCACATCTGATTGATTATGTAATTATTATAATCTAATTAGATTGTTTTGTCAATATTTTTCATCATATATAATACAATATTTTATGAAAGGAGTATTATATATGGCTTTATATAAACGAATAAAAAATTTGCGAGAAGATTCAGATAAAACACAGCATGAACTTGCTGAATATTTAGGAACGACCGCTCAATACTATGGAAAATACGAAAAAGGTGAACGAGAATTACCATTTTCAAGAGCTATACAAATTGCGGAATTTTACAATGTAAGTTTAGATTACTTAGCCGAAAAAAGTAATTGTAAGCAAAGTAATTACAATTTCACGATATGTCACGATGATTTGAATTTTATTCAACAATATTTAAAATTAAGTGAAAAAAACAAAGGAAAATTAGAATTATTCTTAGATATGCTATTAAAAAAGCAAAATTCAAAATAATAATATTCATTTCAATATCATCAAGATAATTTCGTAAAAAGCCGAATATAAAAAAACTCTGCCACTACCATTGTGACAGAGATTTTTTTCGCCAAGCCATACATCAATACATCAATCAACAGTTGACTTAATTTTCCCTCTTTGATATACTACAATATAGGAACTACACAGACCAACAGGTGATAAAATGAAAAACTAAAGACCGCCGATACACCACATCAATTCATTCATTCCGACCTTTTAAAACATCTCACAAGTGATGTGTATAAGCCGTATCGGCATTATAACTGTGATCCCCAAAGCAAGTAAAACAAAGAATTTCATACATTCACAATTGGATATAAAATAATTTTCCAAAGGAGAAAATAAAATGAAGCGAATAATATCAAATTTAGCATCTTTTATGCTTTTCGGCACTTTCATTATGAATACATTCTGCTGCACACCTATTTTTGCCTCCGACCTGAATCTGACAACCGGTTCGGGCTATGAGAGTGTATGGGGCGAATGGCAGGGCGAAGGCGACTACAATGCCTATTTTTCATCAGACGGCATCAATTACACCCCTGTAGACTCCGCACTTATAAGAACGGACGAAAAAGGAAACTACCGTGTAGAGCCGCTCGGTCTAAAGGGAAACACAAACTACACAATAAAAGTCGTTCCCGTTAAAGACGGTGAAGAAAACGACACCGAAGCATTTACATTCAGCGCAGCTCCAAAGAGTTACGATCATTCGGGATATGCTTTTTTTGCTTCTTCCAACACCCCCGGAGCATATCTTGCCGACGGTACTCTCCCCTCAAATGCCGATGTGATATACATTAACAACGAAAATAAAAATACCGTCACTCTTTACAATGCGGCAGGACTTAAAAATATCCTCAGTGCTCATTCAAAGCAGGACAGACCCCTTGTTATCCGCATTATCGGTACAATAGATGCAGATAATTTTGCAAGTCTTGATTCAAATAAAATGACCGAGAGCAAAGGAACTGCCGGACTTACAATAGAGGGTGTCGGTACAGATTCGGGCTTTTACGGTTGGGGTATAAAGATAGCCCATGCCTCCGATGCCGAGATAAGAAACCTCCATTTTGACTGGAATTTTGAAGATGCGATAGAAATACAGGACAGCACAAGAGTATGGGTGCATAACAATACATTCACCGTCGGTCATCAGGATAACCCAAAAGAAGCCGATAAAGACCACGGCGACGGTTCATGCGATGCCAAGCGCAGCGACTATGTGACCATAAGCTACAATCATTTCAAAGCAACTGCAAAGACCTGCCTTTTAGGTTCAAGCCCGAATAGTATCGAACCAACAGGACATTACACCTATCATCATAATTTCTTTGACGGAACGGAACAGCGAACTCCCCGTGTCCGCTGGCATGATGTCCATATCTACAATAACTATTACAAAAAAGCAGGCTACGACCTTGAAACAGGTACAGCAGGCGGCTATGGCATAGGAGCAACTTGCAATTGCAGTATATTTGCAGAAAATAACTATTTTGAAGATACATACCGCCCGCTCCTCACTTCCGATAAGGTGGTAAGCGGTCTTTCAAACAACAACGGCGGTGTTATAAAAGCATTCGGAAATATTTACGATAATTGTACTGAAATGCGTGATATCGACCGTTTTGAAGCACCGTCAAAGTATTATAAATTAACAGCCGAAGATTACACCTGTTCTCTCGGCGGTGCAACCTATGATAATTTCGACACATCGGAAGATTTCTACACCGACAATTATATCCTGCACACCGCTTCGGAATGTAAGGAAAATGTTATAAACGAATCCGGTACGGAAAAAAGCATCACAGGCAAAGTATTTGGCAATAAAATAAACGGCAGTGCCTCAGGCTCGGGCGGTTCGGGTGAACCGGAAGATCCCGACACACCGGACATACCGTCGGTAAATATGGACTGCACATATTATTACGATTTTCCGACAAGCGGAAGTACACCTCTTGAATTTGGCGGAAAGAACGGCAGCGGAAACTTTTTCACATCATCTGCTGCTATCGCCTCAAGCGGAAAGACAGGCAGTGTCACGGTAGGCGGAAAAACATACACATTTGACGGTGTAGGCGGCTTTGCAAATAACTCATCAATAAAATTCACAATTGACGAAAAAGCCGTTCTCAATATTGTTTCCTGCTCCGGTTCGACTACACAGCGAAAACTCGTAATTACAGACAGTTCGGGAAAAACAGTCGGCACTATCCTCTCGGGAACAAGCAGCACAGACACCGCCGAAGCCATCTCCCTCGAGCCGGGTTCTTACACCCTTACAAATAAAGGCGGCGGCGAAGCAAAACTCTATTACATAGGCATAAAAACGGGATCATCTCAGGATACCGAAAAAGGAAATGCCATCCTCGTATTGAACCACGTTCTTGAAAATGCACCGACCGATGATGATTTTCTCGAAAAATACGATATAGATAACGACAAAATAATAACGGCAAATGATTCCGCACTGATACTTAGAAATTAAAAAATAAGAATAACAAAAAGGGACTGTGAAGAAATATTTTTCACGTCCCCTTTTTTATCACCGTATATTATTCAGCCTTTGCCGTTTCCTTTCCCGAAGAAATAAAATCATTAATAAATCCGATAAACTTCTCATGAAGTGATGCTGCATTTTCCTCCGATACCATTTCCTTAGCCGCAGGAATATCCTTTGCACCCTCTAACACAAGTTCTTCTTTTGTCAATGCACCCTTTGAATCTATTTCTATGCCTGCTATCACATAGCCGCAACGGCTGTAGTTGCCGCCTTTGCCATTAATTTCCTTTTCACTTTGTTTCCCTCCCAATAAATAAAAATGAAAATTTTGCCGGAATATTACCAGACATCTTTATTTTAACACTTGAATAACCGTAAAACAACGACTGATTTACCGTATTTTCATCATATGTTGTTGTTTTCTTAACCTTATTTTTAAATCTTTCTAAGGATTTTTTAATTTTAAGATAGTAGAATACATTTAAACAAACAAAAACAAAACAAAAATAATGTAAAAATAAAAAAATTAATGAAAGAAGGAATATATTATGAAATTTAATCTTAAGACAAAAGGATTTATCATAGGACTTGCAGCAATATTGACAGCAGGCTGTTCATCATCAGCCATTGCGAATAGCGTAACAACTCAGTCAACTGCAGCCGCTCTGTCAGAGGCTTCATCCTCCATAACTCTCACAAGCGGTGCACTCACAGCCGACTATAAGAAAAAAGATCTTGATACGGAATACGACAGCACAGCCTCATACATCAAATGTTCATCATCTTCCGCCACCGTATCGGGAAGCGGTGTATCGGAAAACAATTCCGTAATCACGATATCAGGCGAGGGCGTATATGTTTTCGAGGGCAAATATAACGGACAGATACTCATAAATGCGCCGGATACCGATTATGTTCACATCATCCTCAATAATTTTTCGATAACGAATGAAAACGGACCTGCAATATATTCCCTTGAATGTGATAAACTCACGATAACTCTCGCCGACAACAGCACCAATACCGTAACAGACGGCACAGGCTACACTTTTGAAGCAGATTCTGACGAACCTGATGCCGCAATATTCTCCGAATCGGATATGAGCATAAACGGAAACGGAAAACTCACCGTAAACGGAAATTACTCCGATGCCATAAAATGCAAGAAAGACCTTAAAATTATCTCCGGAACTTATAACATCACAGCAAAAGAAACAGGCATAAAGGGCAGAAATTCCGTTACGATAAAAGACGGCACTCTTGATATAACATCAGGCTCTACCGCAATAAAAGCAACAAAAGACACCGATGCCGAGAAAGGCTATGTAATAATCGACGGCGGCATCATTACCATCAACGCAGGCAATGACGGTATCCATTCCGAAACACATACGACCATAAACGGCGGAACTATCAATATCGAAAAAGCCTCCGAGGGCATTGAGGGTCAGATGATAGACGTAACAGGCGGAACTATCAATATAGTAGCGGAAGATGACGGCTTTAATGCCGCAAAAATAGGCACTGTATCAAAAAATAACGGCGGCAATATGGGACAGAATTTCAATAATGCCGATAATAACACCACAGAAAACAATAATAATTCAGATATGCAAAACGGCAATTTCGGCGGCAAAGGCGGTATGATGCAGGGCGGCAATTTCGGCGGTATGATGCCAAATAATAATATGATGCAAGGCGGCGGTTTCGGTCATAGAGGTGGCGGCAGAGGAAACTTCGGCGATATGAGCGGAAACACCCCTCAGATGCAGGATAATAATACAGATACCGCTGCACAGACCCGTAATTTTGATGTTCAGGGCGGCAATTTTGGCGGCAGAGGCGGCTTCGGCGGTGGTATGAACAATAATGCCAATGACGGTCAGACTTACGTTCATATAAGCGGCGGCACTATCACCGTATCAGGCGGCGCAGATTGTATCGACTCTAACGGAAACATCGAAATAAGCGGCGGCACAGTATATTCATCATCTCCAAAAAACGGCATTACAGGTTTTGATGGCGTCCTTGATGCAGACGGCAGCGTAACGGTAAAAGACAATGCAACTCTCATACTCACGGGAAACGGCAATCAGATGCCATTCACTTGTGAAGAAAATGTGATCTACTTCTACACCGATTCTTCGCAGGAGTCGGGAAGTAAAATAACATTAAGCGATCTGAGCGGAAATACTATCTCGGAATATACCGCAACAAGTTCATTCAATACCATAGCTTTGACATCTCCCGAACTTACAATAGGCGAAACATATATCGTCACAATAAACGGCGAATCAACAAACGTAACTCTTTCCTCCGCCGAAACAACAGTCGGCACACAACCTCAATCGCAAGGCTTCGGCGGCGGAAGAATGAACAGACAACAATAATCTTTTCAACTAAAAAAAATATCTGTGAAAGCATTTTTCACAGATATTTTTTTATTCTCATATATTCATATCTCATAACTCCCATTTTCTCTCCCATTCCGATAATTTCAAATAATTTCATCTTTTTGCAGAAATATTGTATTATACTTTATAAAAGGAATAATTTGGTAATGTAACATAATGTTATGTTGTGTTACATTAAAACATTTTATACCTAAAGAAAACAAGGATATAAGCAAACTTATTTACTATTGATAATATTATACAAAATATTTTCCTGAATTTCAAGTATTTTCAACAAATAAAAAAATAAGCAAATATCAGAATTTGCAGCTTATATCGTAATGTAACACAACATAACAATGTGTTACATTACGGCAAAACTTACGCAAAAGGAGGAGTTATAAATGAAAGCAACAGACCCTATCAGAAAGAAAAGCGATATAAGTAAAATAAGAAACTACTATTTAAACAAAGGCGAATACAGAAATTTTCTGCTCGTATGTTTTGGCATCAATACAGGGCTTAGGATCAGCGATATTCTGAACTTAAAGTCCGAAGATGTTTTCGATTTCAAAAACAACACAATAAAAGACCATATTTACCTCAAAGAAAAGAAAACAGGCAAAACAAACTCAATAAAAATAAATACATCACTCAAAAATGCACTCAAAACTTATTTCAGATATTTCCCAAAGCTAAGCAAAAATTTCTTATTCAAGAGCAAAAAAGGAAACAGACCGATTTCAAGGGTACAGGCATACCGAATAATAAAAAAGGCTACAGACGAATGTAAAATAGAAGGCACTATCGGCTGTCATTCTCTTCGTAAAACTTTCGGCTATTTCGCATGGAAAAGCGGTGCACAGCCTGTTCTTTTGATGAATCTGTTCAATCATTCAAGTTTCGAGATAACAAAACGCTACCTCGGAATTGGTCAAGAAGAAAGGGATTCTGTCTATATGCACTTATCCTATTAGTGAATCAATAAATTCACATTTTATGATCTGTTTTAAGGGCGGTGATCGTAAGACAAATATAAATCAACAAACTAAAATATTTAAGGAGGTCTATCTAATGATAACAAATTCAAGTAAACTATCTAAAATTATTGTATCTCTTTTTGTAATGACTGCAATAATTTTAATGCTTTCCGTCACAGCACTTGCGGCGGTGACACCAAAAAAACCAAGCGGAACGGGTACAACGGACGACCCATATAAAATAGGTACGGCAGGAGAACTTTACTGGTTTTCCCTCATGACGAAAAACAGCACTTCAACCGATGAGGAAAAATTAAATAATCAAAATGCCGTATTAACATCGGATATAGTTTTCAATGCGGGAACTATCACCGAATCAAGCGGCTCATCATCGGGTATCACAGCATGGACACCTATTGTTGATTATAATGCCACATTCGATGGTCAAGGTCATACAATAAGCGGTCTTTTCTTCAGCGATGATTCCGTTGAAAAAGTTGCTTTATTTGCAAATACTACAACAAATAAGGCAGAAATCAAGAACCTCGGAATCATTAATTCCTATTTCAAGGGCAAAAGCTATGTAGCCGGTATATGTGCGAACAATAATGCAATAATAAGTAATTGTTTTAACGAAGCCGAAATTAATGGAACAACTTATGCAGGAGGTATATGTGCATATAATGTTTCTCCAATAGATAATTGCTATAATAAAGGAATAGTTACAGGAAGTCAATACGCCGGTGGTATTTCAGCTTATCAAGAATCGTCAAATATTACAAATTGTAATAATGCAGGTGATATCTCTGTAGAGAACTCATCTAGTAATTCAAGTGACTATGTTGGTGGAATAGTAGGATATAGCAAAGGAGAAATACACAGATGTTACAATACCGCAAAAATTAAAGACATTTGTTATAAATCTGTTATTTATAGCGGTGGAGGCTCTGGTGGAGGTGGCTATAGTAAAGTAAATGGGCATATTTATGTTTCTGGAATTGCTGGAAATGGAGTAGCTAATTATTGTTATAATAATGGTGAAATAACCGCAAGTTCATCAACTTATTATTACTATTATTCTCCTAGTACTGGTTATTCAGGTTCTAAAAGTCCCTTTGGTTATAGTTATGGTATAAGTTATACCGCAAATAATTGTTATAATGTTGGCACATTATCTGGTGCAGCAATACATAATGTATCAGTTTCAGGTTCAAATAATTTTTCATTGAAAAATAAAACCGCCGAACAGTTTGCAAATGGTGAAGTAGCCTACCTCTTAAACGGCAGTAAAACAGGCGGCACAGACTTCTATCAGAATCTTGATATGGGTACAGCAGACCCCTACCCTGTACTTGATGACAACCATTACAGAGTATACTACTACAACGGAACATATTCAAATGTAACAGGAACTATGTCAAATGCCTGCGGCGGCGATGCAGATTCATTCAACATGAATATGTTCTATACTCTCGACAGTGCAAATAATACCCTCAATCTTACGGGAGAGGGTATCATGGCAGACTACTCATCGGAATCTCCTGCACCTTGGGCAGAATACGGCTCTTACATAAAATATGTAACAGCGGAGAAAGATGTTCAAATAGATGAACAGGCATTCGATAAATGCAAGAATATCGAAACGGCTTATATCTACGAAAACTCCCCTGCCGATACTTTCTTCAAGGAGAATTACCCATCTGCCACAAGAAAATATATCATAGAAGATGATTCGGTAAAAATAGCGGATAAATCGGAAAATACATTTAATATCGTTATAGATACGGCGGTTTTCGGCGGTCTTGAATCGAAATATATCGAAGATGTCAGACTTATAATAAATAATGACGATACCGACAGAACCGCAGCTAATTTCACCTACTATGACAATGAAAAGAAATATATAAGTTTCCCTGTTCAGTATAATTATGTTTCTTCCAAATCCGTAACTCCTGTGCGTGCGGAAGTCATAATAAAAGATTCTTCATCATCG
>JAFUUG010000154.1 GCA_017483905.1 Bacillota bacterium | reverse complement strand
GTTTTACCACAAATTTGTTGTCCACAAATCAGGGTACCCTAAAATATAGGTGTCCATTTTCATGGGTATAGTTTAAAATTGGAGTTTGCCGATTTTAATGCCAGCGGTTATATCCTCTCAAAAAAAGATTACCCAAATCTCGACCGGGTTTACACTTACTACACAGAAAGTTTCATTTAAAATATGCTTTTACACGGCTGTCGTTTCGGCAGCCTTTGTTTTTATATTCGCTACATAATCGGTTATATTAAAATGATACAGAGAATTACACCAAAAATATATACCAATTACACCCACAAACACCAAAAACTCATTTTTGATTTATTCCCCCTTTCCCTCATCTGCTATCAATTTGCTATCACCGAAAATTAAAAAGTGCCATAACCCGCTTGTTTACACGGTTTATGGCACAATTTTTCTTATTCCCACTCAATAGTAGCCGGTGGCTTAGTCGTCACATCATACACAACTCTATTCACGCATCCGACCTCATTAACAATCCTTGCACTTATCTTAGCAAGCACATCATAAGGTATTCTCGCAAAATCAGCCGTCATAAAATCAGTAGTCGTCACTCCCCTTAGAGCAAGCGTATAATCATATGTTCTCGCATCACCCATGACTCCCACGCTTCTCATAGAAGTAAGCACTGCAAAATACTGGTGTATCTCCCTGTCAAGACCCGCATTTGCAATTTCCTCTCTGAAAATGAAATCCGCATCCTGAAGTATTTTTATCTTTTCTTCCGTTATCTCCCCTATTATTCTTATCGCAAGACCGGGACCCGGGAATGGCTGTCTCCATACAAGGTAATCCGCAAGTTCAAGTTCCGTTCCGAGTTTTCTTACCTCGTCTTTGAATAATAATCTCAGCGGTTCGATTATTTCTTTAAAATCAACATAATCAGGAAGTCCTCCCACATTGTGATGACTCTTAATAACAGCCGCATCACCGCTGCCGGATTCTATAACATCGGGATATATCGTTCCCTGTGCAAGAAAATCGACCTTGCCGATCTTCTTAGCCTCTTCTTCAAATACTCTTATGAACTCCTCGCCTATTATCTTTCTTTTTCTCTCAGGCTCGGAAACACCGTTTAATTTAGATAAAAATCTCTCACCGGCATTTACTCTTACAAAATTTATATTCCATTTTTCAAATGCTTTTTCTACTTCGTCGCCCTCGTTCTTTCTCATAAGGCCATGATCCACGAATATACAGGTAAGCTGACTTCCGATAGCCTTTGCAAGCAGAGCTGCAAGAACCGAACTGTCAACACCGCCGGAAAGAGCAAGTAATACCTTTCCGTCGCCGACTCTCTTTCTTATATCCTCTATTGCTGTCTTTGCATAGTTTTTCATAGACCAGTCGCCTGTACAGCCACACACTTCATATAAGAAATTGTGAAGCATCTTTATGCCGTTTTCGGTGTGCATAACCTCGGGATGATACTGCATACCGTATAATTTCCTGTCAGCATTTTCCATAGCCGCAACAGGGCAATTATCCGTGTGAGCAGATGATACGAACCCGTCAGGCATCTCACTTACATAATCCGTATGGCTCATCCATGTAATACCACTCTTCGGCAGTCCTTTGAAAAGAAGTGACTTAGTATCAAATTCGGTACTTGTCTTTCCGTATTCTCTCGAACTTGCTGCACTTACCTTGCCGCCAAGTGTATATGCCATAAGCTGACAGCCGTAACATATACCGAGTACAGGCACACCTATCTCAAATATCTCTTTGTCAATATGAGGTGATTCCTCAAGGTATACGCTATTAGGACCTCCCGTAAATATTATACCCTTAGGCTGCATTTTTTTGATCTCTTCAATTGATGTCTTGTAACTTTTGACTTCGCAGTATACATTACATTCACGCACTCTTCTTGCGATAAGCTGATTGTATTGTCCACCGAAGTCAAGCACTATTACCGTTTCTCGCATTTTTTTCCCTCCCGGATGATTTTATTTTTCTGCCGGAAAAACAAAGCTGTTATTTTCTAATTTTCTCAAAATATATGCAGCATCGTTTGCCGTCAGTTGTCCGTCATTATCTACATCTATGCAACTAAACCAGTTATCTCGTGACTTTTCTATAGGCATCTCTTTATCAAAGTTTACTTTATCGAGAATACAATATATATCGTTTTTTGTAAGTATGCCATTATCATCTGCATCTCCGTATACTGTGCCTTTATCTGTCAGGATGTAGCTTCCAAGTTCATATCCTCTTTCATTTCCCATGCAGTCGTACTTGTAGTCATCATCTTCAAATACAGCAGCGATATCCGTATATACAGTATTTCCGTCAGCAAGCTCATATGCGATTTTTCCATTAATATTCTTGACAAATACACCTTTTTTAGCTTCTTCGGTCAATCTCGGAACAGTACTTATACATAAATCGTTTTCATCATATATCCATTTTATGTTGTTTTTATCGTCTGTCACATATAAATTATCTATATTCGTGGAAACTATATTTTCATCTGTGTTTACTTTATCACCGACATATTCATTTGTTGCGCACGCAAATGTATTAATTTTTCCGCTTAAAGCAATTTTATTATTGTCTGAATCAAGAGCAATACAATTTATAAGATCTGCTTTTGAATTAAGAGTTGCGGTAACTGCACTGCCGTCATTTGTAATCAATGATGTATTTTCAACAATAGTTGAATTTACAGCCAGTAATTCTCCTCCATTTACATATATTGAACCGCCGTTTGATTTATTTCCGCTTATTGTACAGTTATTAAGCTGCGCAATACCGTTTGAACCTATTCCGACAGCACCGCCGACACCTGATTCGCCGTTATTCGTGAAGCAGTTTTTCATATTCAGGATACCGTTGTCAATATATATATTACCGCCCGATATACCGCTTGCTCCATTTGAAATGGCACAATTTTTAAGGTAGACATTTCCGCCGTTTGCTTCTATATTTCCGCCGTATGTCTTTGACAGACCTTTATTTAAAATTGCATTTTCAATTGTAAGTTCTCCTCCCTCACTGACATAGAATAATTGGTTATCCATTCCTTGTATTGTTTTTCCGAGCAATACATTTTCAACATCAAGATCGAGTTCTGATACATCGCCTGTATATTCGCCGCTTATTTTGACTTTTTTATTTATATTTATTTGGTCTTTAAGTTTGATCTTTGAAATACTGTCATCTATTATTATTGTATCATTTTCTCCGCATACAGCTACAGCCTCTCTTAACGAAGTAAATCCATCGTATTCATCTGTAACATCGTTTGCGATATCGACATAAATACTTTCTTTTTCTTTTACATATATCGTTCCGAGCCATAATTCATCGACACGATTTTGGTATTTTACATTTACATATACATCATATGCACCGTTTAAATCATTGCTGTCAAACTCAGAGATGGAATAAGTCTGCTCATTGCCTTTGCTTAGAGTTATCGTTCCGAGTTTGCTTATATTTATACGTTCGCTTTCATTGCCTATTTTTTTTGCAATAAGGTTTACGTCGCCCTCTATGGTTGTATCGTATATGGAATTATTTTGAAGTTTAAATGCAAATTTTTCATTATTTAAAAGCTGTGCTGCTCCGCTTTCAAGCTTTGAGAAGGTATTTGAATTTGAATCATCTTTTATTATCGTAAATCCTTCTTCTCCGAATCTTTGTTTTTCATTCATTACGTTCAGAATCGGCTTGTCAAAAGCATTTACACTTACACAGAATTGTATATCCGATGTACCCGAGCCTATAATTTTTGCTTTTAAAGGCATTTTTGGGGCTTCGTATGTAAGCATTTGCCAATCGTCCTCTTTACCGTTATCTATGAATTTCACATACATATCGTATCTTGCATCTTCACCGTAATAATCACGGATCTGCTTCATACCTTCCTCATCAAAGGAAAGTTCATAAATTGTAACGCTATTATTTTCTTCTTCGTCATATTCTGTTTCTGCTATTTTATTTACATTCAATACAGGGGTCACACCCGTATCGGTTATTGTAAATTTTGATACAAAAATATTGTCCGAATAATATGACTCCTTTAGGCTGTTGTCGGTATTAAGGAGCAGTGTAAGTTCGTAATTTCCTGCTTCAAGTTCCTTGTTTAAAGGAATTTTCTTGATTTTGTTAAGTACACTGTAGTCATCATTGCCGTTATATTCAAAAACTCTTTCATTTTTATCGTTTTCTATTATAACGGAATATGCTATATTACCGCTTATGCTATTGTAAGAGATATTATTTATTATTGGTTCGACAGACAGTTTTGAGCTTTTGTCAAATACATTGTTTTCTACGGATTCTCTGAAGATCCCATCTGATATAAACACATTTTCCGCAACAAGGTTAGGTGTATTTACACTGTCTAAGTTCGCATTTTTGTCCGATTCTTTATCAATACTGTCACTGTATGGTTTTACGCCTGTAAAATCCTTAAATACACATACCTCTCCTTTAAAATCAAGCGGCAAAGCATCGAAACCGTATGCAAAATATTTGTGTCCCCATTCGTCGGAACTCGGAAATTTTGTACTGTCCAATAACTCTATATTAATAAGTTCAATTCTGTTTCTTGTTCTTCTTCTTTCTTCCGAAGGTGCTTTATTATCATAATCGTTGTTATCAGAGATCAGTATGCTCTTTATATATTCCGATTCTGTTGCCGGATTCTTGCTGTAGACGTACCCCCATAGAGTGAGTGCATGTCCACCTGTTGAAATTTTATTCTCATCATAAAAAGCTACAGAGAAATCGATGCCTTCTCCCGATTTAAGATGTTCTGCCATTTTTCGCATAAATTTTTTATCTTTACTGTATTCGGTTTTTCTCATTACAGTATCTGCGGCATATTCATTTAAATAATTGCCTGTGTTCGTATCAACGATTTTTTTATCTTTAACGTTATATACCTCGTTAAAAAACCATCTCAGTCCTTCTGATTCAAAACCGCCCGTATTGAGAAAGTTTTCCGCATACAGATCAAAGAGATCATCCTCGGAAGAAAAACCTGCTTTTTTGCCCCAGCCCGTGTAGTGCAATATATTGCTCGTAGATGCGGCCCAGCACATGTTGTTATCTCCCGATTCTTCATTTTCCTGTCCTGTTTTGTCTGTATCTATAAAATCAAGTGATACTATATCAAAGGGTTTTCCGTCGAAAGATGCTGTAAGCAGTCTGTCCTGGACAAGTTCGACATTATTTTTTGTAAGACCCGTTATAAATGCGCCCTCGCTTGCGGATAAATCAAATTCCACGCTATAATATCCGTTCGTTGATTCCTTTCCTTCCTCTGCAAGAGGTTCAAGTTCTTCTTTAGCGTGATTTTCGACTTTTAATATGACCTTTCCGTTATATGTTACCTCATATGAGGCGATATCACTTGTAAGATCTTCGGGTATGCCGTTTATTTTTTTACTTGTTCCGTCGTTATAAAAAATTGTTGTTGCCACACTTGTCTGAACAGGGGATACCTCACAGATCTTTGCATCATCTGCAAATGAGTATACACCGTTTGCACTGAGTATCATCATTCCTGCCATAAAGGTAGCAGCAGTTTTTTTGAATTTCATTGCATTTTCCTCCACTTCATTTTTTTCTGAATAATTTTCTCGGAGTAAGATCTGTATTCATAGCTGAAACTATTTCTTCGTTCGGTTCAAATATTATTCTTGACCTTTTCCCTTTGTATTTTCCTATAAATACATAAGTATTCCCAAGGATATCTCCACTTGAAAAATCCACCGTCGGAAGATGCTCGTATTCTTTTAATTTTTCATCATCTATATGAGCCATTATCTCAAATTCCGAAACAGTCGCCGAATATTTTCTCTTTCGCTTTTCCTTGTTGTATATACAGTCTATATCAAGAGAACCATTCGTGTATATATACTCATATTCTATATTGAACCTGCCGTATATCTTGTATATGATAAAACAGATAACAAAAATAATAACTGTAGACGGCATCGGACCGTAAAAAAATACGCAGGCACAGGCAAGTGTTACGCCAAATGCCGCTATCACGATCTTCTTTATCATATCCTTTTCATTGCTTTTCCTTGTTATCAGTTGCTCCTTGTATACATCGGCGCTCATTTATTTATCACTCCTCTATCTCATCGACCTCTTCGCTTTCTCCGTCGCTTTCAAAAACAGAAGAAAGATTGAGCTTTGACAAGATCCCCGGAACCATATCTATAAGTTTGTTCACACTGCTCTGATCCTTTACATTCACAAGCTGAACCGTACCGTTTTGTATTACCATAATGGCTGTAGGTGCGATCTTTGCACCAAGTCCGCCTGCACCCATCTGCTTCTTGTTCTTATCTTCACTGTTATCCGTCGAGCCCGCACCTACACCGAACATAACCTCTACAAGCGGTACTATGATAACATCACCGATCGTCATTGCATCGCCTACGACCGTTTTCGTGTTTACAAATCCCTCCATTTTGCTGAATAATGCTTCAAGATTACTGTTTAATTCACTCATTTTATTATCCTCCGTTTTTATAATTCTTTTATTATTTTAAATATTGGTTTCGCCAATGCATAGCGCACAAGCGGAACGATCAATTTAAACAGATTTGTATTCCCTTCGACTGTAAAATCCGTTTCAAAAACTTCATTTTTAAAATCGGGAACTATTTTTGCCCTTATCGGTATAAATGTATTCACAACACATATACCTCCATATATTATACCCGTTTGTGACGGGTCATTTGAGCCGAATTTTAAATAAATGTCATACTTCTTTATATTAAAAGCCTTTATAAGCCTTATCAGAAGTTCCTTTGTAAGTTTCACTATCTCTTTTATATCATTTTCCTGTAAGAAACTTTTTGTTTTCCGGTATTTTTCTTTCATATACTCAATTTTTTCTTTAACAAATTCGATCTTTTCATCTCTTATATCTTTTATACTTTCTTTTTCTCTGTTGATTCCCTTTTTGCTTTTTTCACTTTTATCCGTATCTTCTTCCGATATACCCACGCTTTCGCAAATATCTTCTTCCGATATATCCACACTTTCTTCAATATCTTCGGTATTTTGCATATCTTTCTTTTTTTGCTTTTTCTTTTTTGAAAACTTTTTTTTCAGCTTTTCTCTTCGCCTTTTCCATATCTCATGATCCGTACCCATTATAAGCAGCTGATACTTTCCGTTTTCGTTCTTCATATCAAACTTAAACATCACCAGCTTAAAAATATATTCGGCATATAAATTCATATCGAATCCATTGTCATATTTTCCCTTTACCCTGAATTTGATATTCATAAGCAGCAGAAACAGAATCAAAGCTATTATTATACCGACCAGCACAAGCAAAACAATAACTATAATTTTAAGTATTTCCAATAGTATCATACTTTATCATTCTCCGTTATGCCTTTAAAAGTGATTCCGCCGTCTTATCCCTTGTCATCAGATTTACTACAGAATCCTTCGGCTTTATCCCCTCGAAAAGTACTCTGTTTATCTCCCTTGTTATCGGCATCTCAACATTATATTTTTTCGCAAGTTCATAAGCAGCTTTAGCATTCGTAATGCCCTCTACTGCCATTTTTATCTCTTTCAGAGCCTCATCTATGCTTTTCCCTTTTCCGAGCAGTATCCCCGCTCTCCTGTTTCTTGAGTGCATGCTCGTACAGGTAACTATCAGATCCCCTACCCCCGAAAGTCCTGCAAATGTTTCAGCCTTTGCTCCCATCGCCATGCCGAGTTTTGATATCTCATGAAGTCCTCTCGTCATAAGTGCAGCCTTCGCATTATCTCCAAACCCCACACCGTCGGATATTCCCGCCGCAAGAGCAATAAGATTTTTAAGTGCTCCTCCAAGTTCCACTCCCACAACATCGGTATTTGTATACACTCTGAAAGTCGGAGTCATAAATATTCCCTGTACTTCTCTTGCCGTTTCCATATCTTCCGCCGCTGCAACGCAGGCAGTCGGCATATCTCTGCAAACTTCTTCCGCATGGCTCGGTCCCGATAATACAGCGACCTTATTTTTCGGAAATAC
>JAFUUG010000153.1 GCA_017483905.1 Bacillota bacterium | reverse complement strand
TATGATTCTTCGGAAGAATCTTTAAAAGAATTGTTCGGAGACAGCTATAACGATCCTCAGCTTATTAAGGCACTTCTTGATCTATATGGTGACGAAGACGGTTACGATGATGATTACGATAATTACGGCTATTATGACGATGACGGTAATTATGACGATAATTATGATGATATTTTGGATGATATACTTAAACCATATCCCGACTATGGGAATAAAGAAAGAGACGATCGCAAAAATAAGGAGCCTGACGACAGTAACGAGGATCTAAATGATGAAGTACCCGATAATGATGAAGTACCCGATAATGACGATCACAGCGAAAATACAGACGGCGGCAGCGATCGTAACGTATCAAGCAATAATTATCTCTCTTGGGGAGCAGAGAGAATGGGCATTCCATACATAATAAGCACTATGACGCAGTCACAAAAAAGCAATCAAGTTACGGTTGCCGTTATAGATACGGGTGTGGATCCGTCACATCCGTTTTTGAGCGGCAGAGTGCTATCGGGTTACGATTTTATAAATAACGACAGCGATGCTTATGATGATAACAGTAACGGCACTCATGTTGAGGGGACAGTATGCGATCTAACGCAAGGCTTGAATGTGAATATACTTCCTGTAAAAGTTCTTTCGGGTTCGGGATCGGGAACTAACCTTCTTGTTGCGTCAGGCATACAGTATGCGGTAAATAAAGGTGCGAAGGTGCTTAATTTAAGCCTTACTTCGCAATCGGGTACGGCAAGTGAATATTTGGATACCGTAGTATCTCAGGCAGCAGCAAAGGATGTTTGTGTTGTTGTTGCTGCAGGAAACAGCTCGATGAATGCTGCTTATTTTTGCCCTGCGCATAATACGGATGCAATTACGGTTTCTGCCATAGACAGCAGCGATACTCTTGCCTACTTTTCAAATTACGGAAATTTGATCGATGTGGCAGGTCCGGGAGTTGATATATACAGTTCGATACCGGGCGGCAAATATGCAAGTTACAGCGGAACAAGTATGGCAGCTCCGCATATTGCGGGTGTATGTGCATTGCTTAGGGTAATGTATCCCGGTTATTCGGCAAAGAATATAGAAAATATACTTAAAAACAATACCGATAATATAGGTTCTTCAACATACTTTGGTTATGGGGTACCTCATTTCGGGGATGTGCTCGACCCTGAGGACGAAAAACAGACCGTTACGCACAGCGAAACAACTACCGAAACAACAACACAGCAAATAACGACTCAGACTACAACACGAAGAGAAAATTCAACACAAACAACAACACGAAGACAGCCTACAACAGATGCACCTTATCGTCAGCCAACTACCAAAATTCCGTATAACTACCCATATAACGGCGGCAGTTCGGGAATATCAATGAGTGTATCAATAAACAGCCAAAGCCAAAACGGTGTCGGCAAAGCTGTTATAAATGTGACCCTTTCGGCTGCTCCCGCAAGATTGGTATTGGAGCTTGACGGAATAGCATCCGATATGAAATTGACACAAAAAGGCGGCTATTATTATGCCACCGAAGAGATAACACAAAGAGGGAACCATACCGCAGTTATAAGAGCGTATGATTCATCCGGCAATGTTTTGGCATCAAATAATTCGAGTTTCTCATTGTGAGCGAACTAATTACAAAAAAATATATTATACGAGGTGGAAAACAAAATGGAAAGAAAATTCCGAAAAAAGGCATTGCGGCTTTGCTTTCGCTTGCACTGATGTCGGGAGTTTTATTCGACACACCGTTTTCGAGTATGTTTGAAAATATGCTCGTTACGGCAACCGCAGCAGAAACAATTACAAGCGATATTACTGTAGACGGCTTAAGATACACGCTGTACACAGGCTTTAATGCAACAGACGGCAGTCCGGGGATCGGTTCTTCGGTCAACTATACAAAAGCGGTCGATGGCGACTTATCATCTCGTTTTATTGATACCTCTAATGAGCCGACAAAGTATATTGAGTTTAACACCGATGAGCCTATTATTCCGAAGGGCTACATCTTCAACTTAAAAGCTCTTAACT
>JAFUUG010000152.1 GCA_017483905.1 Bacillota bacterium | reverse complement strand
GGAGAATGAGCCAGAAAAATGAAAAAAGATACAAGCCGAATTTAAAGAAAAATATCGACCAGAAAAAATTTACTCCAAGCTGGATATAATAGACTGTCAAGGCATTATCGGGTGATAAGTGCGATTTTGAGGAAGAAACAAGATATGATGCTATGCCCATGAGGATAAAAAGAACAGTCCACACTATAGGGAATAATATTGCCGGCGGGGAAAATGGCGGTTTTGCTATGTTTTCAAAATTCTGCATACCGTCACGGGATATAAATGCCGAAACTGCACCGACAAACAAAGGTATGGCTATGTTGATAATAAGATTTTTTGTTTTGGATGACATTTTGAATACTCCTTTTTTTAGAGTAGTATATGAAAAAAATAAGCGGATTATTCGTACAAAGAATAATTGCCAAATTATGAGATATATAGTATAATAAAAATAAAAACGGAGGTCACACAAATGAAAAAAACGATCGGAGCTATCGGCGGCGGAAATATGGGCAGTGCGATAATAGGAGGAATAATAAACAAGGGTATCTTTTCATGTGAGGTTGTTACCGTAAGCGATCTGTCGGAAGATAATCTTAAGAGGCTTAAAGATGAGTATTCGGTAAATGTAACAAAAGATAACAAGCAGGCGGCAAAGAGCAGTATTTTGCTTTTATGCGTAAAGCCGAATATGATAGCGGATGTTATAGATGAGATAAAAGATGTTGTAAATGAAAATACGATCATCGTTTCCATTGCGGCAGGAAAGACGATAGGGGAAATAGAGAGGTTATTCGGAAAGAAAATAAAATTGGTGAGGGTCATGCCGAATACGCCTGCACTTGTAGGAGAGGGAATGGCGGGACTTGCGCCTAACGAAAATGTAACAGATGATGAGGCGAAAATCATTAAAAATATTTTTGACAGTCTTGGAAAAGCGGAGATAATTTCAGAAAAGATGATGGATGTTGTGACATCGGTGAGCGGTTCATCTCCTGCGTTTGTGTATATGTTTATAGAGGCTATGGCAGACGGGGCTGTGCTTGGAGGTATGCCGAGGGCACAGGCATATAAATTTGCGGCACAGGCTGTTCTCGGTTCGGCTAAGATGGTACTTGAAACGGGAAAACATCCCGGAGAGCTTAAAGATATGGTATGTTCGCCTGCCGGCACGACTATTGAGGCAGTTGCCACACTTGAAAAGAACGGTTTCAGGAGTGCGGTCATAGATGCGATAGATTCTTGTACGGAAAAATCAAGAAAAATGACTATGGGGTGAATACGATGATACTTGCAATAGATATAGGAAATACAAATATCGTTATAGGCTGTATTGACAAAAATAAGGTGTATTTTACCGCAAGGACGGCTACGGACAGGACAAAGACGGAGGATCAGTACGGTATACAGATAAAAAATATACTTGAACTTTATTCCATAGACAGAAACGAGATAACAGGCGGAATAATTTCCTCTGTCGTGCCGCCGGTTTCAAATGCGATAAAGAGTGCGGTAACGATGGTGATAGGAAAACAGCCGCTTATCGTGGGTCCGGGAGTTAAGAACGGATTGAATATCGTTATGGATAATCCCGCATCGGTGGGAAGCGATTTGATAGTCAATGCTGTTGCGGCACTTGCACAGCATAAGCCGCCTATGATAATAATAGATATGGGAACGGCTACTACACTTTCGGTGATAGATGAAAATAAAAATTATATCGGTGGCTGTATAATTCCGGGAGTTAAGATATCAATAGATGCACTTTCTTTAAGAACGGCACAGCTTCCTGCAATAAGCCTTGAAAGTCCTAAGCACGCCATAGGAAAAAATACGGTGGATTGTATGAGAAGCGGTGTACTGTACGGTAATGCGGCTATGATAGACGGAATGATAGAAAGACTTACGGCAGAGATCTCGGGAGATAAAAAAGTTACGGCTATTGCGACGGGGGGACTTGCGAAAGTGGTCATCCCTCATTGCAGGCATGAGATAATTATTGATGATGAATTGCTGCTGAAAGGGCTTTATATAATTTATTGTAAGAATCAGTGAGTAAAAAACGGAACTGCGAAAATAATATTTCTTCACAGTTCCGTTTCCTTATTCAAACCATTTGAGGAAGAGTTTTTCAATTATTTCAAGAAGGTCGGCTTTTTCTGCGGCTTTTTCCGTTACGATGTCACTTCTGCCGACTTCTTTGTCTTTATAATAATAGATCACTTCGCCGACTTTTGTTCCCTGCTCAAAAGGTGCGGCTATGCCGTCGTTTGCTTCGATTTTTTTTGTGAGTTCGGCTTGCTCCCCTTTTTTGACTACGGCGGTAACTTCATCTGCAAGGACTCCGTTTACGGTGTCATCTTTTCCTTTATAGATGTTTACTTGTGTAAGGGGAGTGCCTTTTGTATCGCCTTTTATTACAGTGTAATTTGAAAAGCCGTAATCAAGCATTTTAGCAACTTCACGGAAACGGACTTTAGGGTCGGGGGCTGCCATTATTACAGCTATGAGGGTAAGCCCGTCACGCTGTGCAGCTCCCGATAAACAGTAGAGGGCTTTTCCCGTTGAGCCTGTTTTCAGTCCGATAGTGCCGTTATACTGCTTTATGAGTTTATTTGTGTTTGTAAGACCGAATTCTGTTTCGCCTTTTTTTGTGGAGTGGGTGATGGTATCCTGCCATTTTGTAGTGTATTCCTGTATTTCGGGGTATTTGTTCAGAAGTTCCCGACTCATGAGGGAGATGTCGTAGGCTGACATATAATGGTTATCGGTATCAAGACCGCAGGCGTTCTCAAAATGGGTGTCGTTCATTCCGAGGGCGGCGGCTTTTTCATTCATCATTTTTACAAAATTTTCTTCACTTCCGCCGATAAATTCGGACATTGCAACAGCCGCATCATTGGCAGAGGCAATTGCGATAGATTTAGTGAGGTCTTTGACGGACTGCTGTTCGTTTGGCTCTAAAAATATCTGTGAGCCGCCCATGCTTGCGGCGTGTTCGCTGACGGTGACTTTATCTTCCCATTTAATTTTGCCGTTTTCAACGGATTCATAGATGAGAAGAAGTGTCATTATTTTGGTTACGCTTGCGGGGGCAAGTTTTTCATGGGGGTTCTGCTCGAAAAGGACTTCGCCCGTTGTCGGTTCGATGAGTATCGCCGATCTGCCTTCTACCGAGAGGGCAGGGACTTCTTCGGCGTGGGCGATGTGTATTACGCCGAGAGTAAGTACGACGGTGAGAATAAATGACATTGTTATTTTGAAAATGTCGGGATCAGATGATCGATTTTTTCCTAACATAAAAATAACCTCCTATTAACTTAAAGTTTAATATGAGGTTATTTTTTGATTATTTTTGATAAATATTCATTTTGTTTTGATGAAATTAGAATGTTTATTTTTTATAGAAATTTTTTGTTTTCATGATTGAGGAAGTATTTCTGCTTCTTTCATTTTTGACAGGAAGCTTTCTTCTGAAATATTTAATTCTTCTGCTGCATTTGCGGGGTTAAGTATACCTTTCTTTACAAGGGAAATTAAAGTAAATAGCTTGCCTTCAAGTTTGCCTTCGAGTTTGCCTTTTGAAAGTGCATCTACG
>JAFUUG010000151.1 GCA_017483905.1 Bacillota bacterium | reverse complement strand
GAGACCGTACCATAGCTGAGTCCCGATGCAACACTTCTTACTTCGCCGTTTTTATAGAGCGGTTCAACTTTTACGGCATAAACTTCACCCTGCACTATGTTAGGGTCTGAGAATGTGTATCTGAGTCTTTTGACACCCGAGCGGGAAGTATCGGAAATACTTATGAGGTCGGGATCGGTTATAACTACATCTCTGTAGTTATTGAATGTCGTGACCTGTTCGCCGCCGCGCTGATAGTATAATCTGTAGCCTGTGAAAAGGTTTGCACCCTGAAACTGCGGATTATCCCATGTTACGGTAAGTTCCGAACCTGCACCTGCTGCCTCTACCTGTATATCAGTCATAAAGAGAACGGTCTCAAGAGATACGGAACTCTCATAAGGAGCATCTATCTTGGTGGAAGCTCCGGAAGCACCCGCCTTTGTGTGTCTGTGGTAAGGGATAACTCTGTAGGCATAGATACTTCCGCTGACAAGACTTTCTTTTATATTGGCAGAATTTGCATCGGGCTGAGCAACTTCATCTATTACGGTGTAAGTTGATTCTTTGGCTGTCGTATTTGCTCTGGATATTCTGTATCCCTCCGGTTCATGGTATACATCGCCGTCTTCCGTACTTGTGTCTGTGAGAGTAGACCATGTGGTCGGAAGTGTCCAGTTGAAAGATATAGGATATTCAAAACCTGTTGTCGGTACATAGGATATAGTAAGATTCGTTATGTACTTCTGATAATTGGCAAAGGCTGTATCAAGAGGAACAGAGCCGAATATGAGTGAGCAGGAAAGAGCAAATGCAGCCACTCGTTTAAATAGTTTCATAATTTTTCCTCCCTGTTATTATACACACGAGAAAATCGATCTTTAAGATTTTCTCGTGTGTACGATAAAGAATTATTACATTTTAAGGTTGACAAGGATCTGAAGGAAGTCCTTGACGGTCATAGGTTCGTTTGGCTGAAGATTGTTATTATTGTAGGCTCCCATAGAATATGCGGCCTGAACGCTCTTCTTATATGCAGGCTGAAGACCTGTGGCATCGGCTGTATTTTTGTAGTTTGTAACTCTTATGTTATCTACTTTTACACCCGTTCTTATCTGATAAGATGCCATTGCAAGATAAATTGCTTCCTGCGTTGTTGCATTTGTGTTTCCTCTGGTGGAAACATTTATACCTTTTGAATTAAAGAATGTTATCGGATTATCGCCTTTCTTTGCACCTGCAATTCTTGCGGCTGCTCCGACTGCCATATTTTTGGTGAGCTTTGCATTGAGATTGAAAGCGGTATCTTTTCCGAAATAATCGTCAAGACTGTATTTAACGACCATCTGAGTGATAGCACCGCCGTTAGGTACATTTGTTATGCCCGGTATTGCTATTTTCTTGCCGGAGAATGCGTATGTTCCCGGTTCAAGGGTATATATGGCTTTCTTTGCACCGTAGCCCGAAACTTCGACATTTGTCCATGTTCCGTTCTGCTGTCTGTTTCCGCTTACGCTTACATCGGCATCGATTGCGTTTGCAATTATTATGTTTTTGTTAAGTTTTGTGGAAACGTAATTCTTTCTTACGACTTTGTTTACTTCTTTATCAACATCATCTTCAAAATCGTCTTTGAATTCATCAACGTATTTCTTGATAAGTTTTACAAGTTTTTTGTTGCTTTCTTCGTCATTTACGTCCTCTTCGATGTCTTTTGCGAGATCATCAAGGTCTTCTTCATCAATTATCTTTTCCATAAGGAGAGCTACCATATCTTTATCCCATACTTCGATATTTTTCTTGCTGCCGACCGCTTCCGCCTCTATATTTACGACAGGTCCTACGGCTGCACTTCCGTCGATATCATAAGATACGTTATTATATGTGACGGTGAGTTTTACGAAATAGTCATCAACGCTGTGTTCCGAAATATTTTTGTTTATATCGATTATTGCATCGTTAAGACCGGGATCGATGCTTCTTGCGGAAAATACGACTTCGGAATCCTTATAGGATATACGGAAGCCCTTGTCGGCATCGTAAGCCTGTTTTATTGCTTTGCTCGGAAGATAATATATCTTCTTTTCGGCATCAAGCTCGCCTTTGTAGAGGTCTATGACACCACTTGGAGAAGATGCTATGACACTGCTGAAAGAATTAGGTCTGCAAACTACATTTACCGTACCTGTTGTATCTTTTATCACCCAATAAGGATTGGTGACAAGTTCTTCAAGAAGGTCGATATAATGTTCTATCCAGTCATTTTTCTTCTTTTTCTTATCATAGTCATCCTGATCGAGATCTGTTCTTGCCTGTGCTGTATTTGAATAGAGAGAAGCATCTTTTAAGACTGTATTATAAAGCCTTACTCTTATGCTGTACATAGTTCCCTCTTTAAGACCGTCGATGAGGTATTCGCAATAAAGTGTGCCGTCATCATTTTTTGTGACTGTGACATCACTCATTGCCATTGTTTTATCTTCCGTCCATTCATCGGTATCCTGTTTTGTTGAATACTGGATAAGGTATTCGTGTCCAAGTTTTTCAAGAGGAAGCTCGGGGAGAGTGAAGCCTATTGCTATCTCTGTCTTTGCATCACGCTTATATTCCGGAAGAACTTTTAAGTTTGTAGGGCTGTCTACAGGGGTCGTCGTTACGGAGAGCGGAACCCATACGGAATATGCTTCGTCTTCGCCGCCTGAGATCCTGACAGTTCTTATATAATAGAAGTAAAGTTCATTTGGGATAAGCGTCATATCTTTAAGATAATATGTCGTATAACCCGAATTATCATAAGTGAAATTTTTGCTGTCGGCAACTGTTTTTGCAAAATTGCTTTCATAAGGCATATATTCGTATACCTTGCCTGAATTTGTTCTCCAGCCTGCTTTGCCTACTGCCGTAGGAAGCTTTGCCCATGTTTCATTGTAGTCAAGTCTTGAATCAATGAGATTTGCATCCATTTTCTGTCCCGTTATTCTTATGAACTGATATTCAAGGGTGGAATCAGAAAGCGGATCGGCTACTTCCTTTACTCTGTCCCATTTAAGACTTGCACTGTTTAAGGTAACTTTTTCTTTGTCAAAATTCGTTGGAACGGCAGGATTTTTCTCGGATTCCTTTGGATTTTCGGGGTTAAGCTGCGTTGTTGCGCTTATTATTGTTGAAAACTTGGAAATTTGTTTCTCTTTCTCTTCATAATCTTCCGTTTCCATATTAACGGGAATAAGAACGGTTTCCATTACAACATAATATTCCATATTTTCATCAAGACCGAGAAATTCGAGATTCTGTTTGCTTGCTGAATTATCCTGCATTATATTTTCTATCTTTACTATATTACCGTTTCTGAGATCGGATATTTTTCCTATCTCCGTAAAATCGAAAGAGCTTGCTTTTTTGGAGTCGTTATCGTAGGTCGATATTTTATCTTTGAGATTTTCGGGAAGTTCATCTCTTTCGTCCTCTGCGGCAACGAATTTATCCATAAGGTCTTTATCGGAGGTTATATAGAGGTTATAAAGAACGGAATCTTCTCCTATTGTATATCCTCTTGTTTCAAGCATTTCAACTCTGTATGAATATAATTTTGCTGTTTCTTTCTCATAATCAAGAGTGTCCCAAACGGCTGCAAAGCTGTCATAATCTGTTTCTCCCTCAACTGTCTTTAAATTCTGAGGTCTTGCAAGTTCGATGCTTACCTGTGAGTCAAGAGTCATGTCGATAGGGATACTTGCGGATGTCTTATAATGAGTAGTACCGAGATAATACTGTGCTCTTGTATTAAGAAAGTAGATCCCCGGATATTCAAAGAGAGGGTCTGTACTTACGCCTACTGCCGAAATAGGAAGACGGAGAGTTATATGACCGACTGCCATTTCGTATACTGTACCGCTTTCAAGGACTTCTTTTGTGCTCCATGAATATTCTTCGAGTCTGTTGTCATCATCTTTCATTGTGATCTCAAGATCATCACCGTTTAACTTCATATCGAGAGTTATTTTGGAGAATAACTTTTCGTCGGTGTCGTAAGGTACTTCACCGCGGTTGAAAAGATATTCGACGCTTAAAGAACCGCCGTTTCTGCTGACGAGATTTTTAAGTATCTCTAAATAAGAGATATTCCATTTGAGAGAAAGCATAAGCTCTTCACCGTTTTTTGCGGCATTTTCAACTATGAGCTGCTTTGTTATTTCAAGATCGGTAGGGGTGTTTATTACGATATCCGTTTCATCAGGTGTGTATTTGAGTATCTGCGAATCAAGGGTAGCCGTTGCAACGCCCGGTGCCTGACCCGGAGGAGTGAACTCAAAATTCACCTTGAAAAACTGAGTGAGATTATTTATTGCATTGAGATTTACCGGAAGGAACACATCTGTTGTTCCGCCTGTTTTATCCTCATATTCTGCCCATTTTGACATTGTCTGGGTCGTTGCACCCGAATATACGGTATAGTAACCTTTATATCCCTTGTATGGCTCTATTTTGAGATAAAATTCATCGGCTGCCATAGATATTACGGAGAAAACGGGATATGTATAAACAAGACCGTGCTTTATCTCGGAAGCAACGGAGAGAAATTCGTCATCATCCGTTTTTGAAAGAGATATCTGAACGGGATTGTATATAGTTCCCGCAACAAGTTTGGATACGGTCACGGTTATTCTCGAACCGTCTGTTACAGCTGCATTTACCTGTGCATCGCTGTAAGTTGAGAATGTAAGCCCCGAATTTATATCATCGGCATAGATGTTATCTATGAGTATCTGTATTTTCTTTTTGTCATCGGTATGTCCAAGGTCTATGATAAGTGTGGTAGGATTGCTTTTTGTGTAAGTTTCATCAGGAAAAACATACTTATGCTGCGTGGAATCCCATACCTTTGGCATATCAAATTCAAGGTCAAGTTCGGGATCGGTACCCGGATCGTCTATGTCCTTAAAAGGTCGTGTACTGTGGTCGATGACATTTTTTCTTTCATTTGCGTAAGGTGTGCATTTAAAAGAATTCTGATTGATACCCGTAAAAAGTTTGATAGACTGCTCTACCGTTTTTCCGCCTTTGATGGCAAGAGAGAGGTCTATATCATATATATTTCCCTGTGCAACACCCGAAGTTGAAAAATAGAAGAGATCTGTCGAACCGCCTGCCCACTTGAAATGTATGGTCTTATTGTCATATTTGAAGCTGAAACCGGTATCTTTTATAATGCTGAAATTTGCACCCTCTTTTTCAACCCTGTTTCCGTATGTATCGTATATAACGCCGACATCATCGGAAAGAGGAGGAAGATTTCGTCTTATGGGTTCGACATAAGAGCCTGTAGATGCTTTGTATACCTCATAACCCGTATCTTCCGGAAGTATGTAAGCGTTATCTTCATAGCTCCACACCTTGTATGTAACTATTGCTACGTTGTTTTTTTTCTCAACGGTGAAGTCGATACGCTTATTATCCTCGATATTGTAATTGAGGGTATATGTACCTGTGTCTACGTTCATGCTTTCATTAATACCGAAGTCCCACCAGAGAAAGACATCGTCCTGAGATGTGGAACGAGGGAGAAGTTCAAGAAGATCGTTCATTTTCCTTGACTTATCCCAATTGAAATTGAATGTGTCTGATGCCGCATTTACGAATGTGATATTTCCGATACCGCTAAAAACGATATTTATGACGAATATTACAGTAAGAATGCGTGATATCAATTTTCTCATCAAAAAACCTCCTTGTTTTATTTTGAAATTGATCTCTATTATGAGTTATATTTATTATACAATATTTTTAAAGAAAATAAAAGTGTTTTCGTCATTTTTAACATTTATGAAATATTATGTAATATTATAAATTTTTGGCTGAATACAGGGAAATATTGAGAGTTTACTATAAAATATCATTTCTTAAATTTTATTTAAGAGGGTATGGCAAAAAATTTTAATTACTGATTGAAATAAGAAAAAATATGTGATAAGATAATACTGATATAAGATATCAAGAATGTTTTTAAGAGGGGTTTGAAATGGCACACAAAATATTAGTTGTAGATGATGAAAAATTAATAGTGAAGGGCATAAAATACAGCCTTACACAAGACGATATGATAGTAGATGCGGCTTATGACGGCGAAGAGGCTCTTGCCTGTGCAAAAAAGAATGATTACAGTCTTATACTGCTTGATGTCATGCTGCCTAAGATAGACGGTTTGCAGGTATGCCAGCTTATAAGGGAATTTTCCAGTGTGCCGATAATTATGGTCACAGCCAAGGGCGAAGATATGGACAAGATAATGGGACTTGAATACGGAGCCGATGATTATATAACGAAGCCGTTTAACATACTTGAACTGAAAGCAAGGATAAAGGCTATTTTAAGAAGAAGTGTAAAGCCTGTTTCTGCTCCTCCCGAAATAAAGAAAAATAAGATAAAGATAAGGGAGCTTGAAATAGATACGGAGTCAAGAAGAGCTTTCATAGACGGAAAGGAAGCAAATCTTACGGCTAAGGAATTTGATCTGCTTGAATTGTTTATGAAAAATGTCGGAAAAGTATACAGCAGAGATGCACTGCTGAGCATGGTATGGGGTGCGGATTATCTTGGTGATGTGCGTGCGGTGGATGTCCATGTGAGAAGACTGCGGGAAAAAATAGAAGCAGTACCGAGTGAACCGCAGTATATACACACCAAATGGGGAGTTGGTTATTATTTCCAGTAATAAGAAAAAGGGAAAACTTTTTTACAGTCTGAAATGGAAACTGTTTATATCATTTTTTCTCGTATGTTTT
>JAFUUG010000150.1 GCA_017483905.1 Bacillota bacterium | reverse complement strand
AGGTTGATGTTTTGTGGCTTAAATATCTGAGGTCTATAAGCTCGTTCATTATGTCTTTCCAAGGCAATATCTTTGAGTGATATTCAAGCGTACAGGGATGGGTTACTATTTCAAATCCGTCTGTTATGCTGCCGTCTGCCTTGATGTAGATATTGGTAAATTCTTCGTTTGCTACGTCAAGGATTCTCTGTGCATTTTTCTTATTGTGACCGCCGTTGTCAACTTCAAGTTCTACGCCGAAATAGCGATTTTCCATACCATGAAATATAGGTGACGGTTTGTAATTGTATGATTTTATTGCCTGAATTCCGTCTTTGTGGTAACATTCGTAACAGTAATAATTACCGTCTTCGTCGTCGTAATATGAATCGCTCACAGGTATGATACAGTCGCATTCATAACAGCGGTAATAGTGATTGTCGAAACAGTATTCGCAAAGTGTGGTATCATCGTCAGATACAGTATGATCGTTGTGTACTCGCCGTCCGCAGTGATCACATACATAGGTAAATTCGTCTAAGCAGGATTCACAGTACCATTCATCTTCAAAATATGTTGCTTCATCTCTTGAAATTTCTTCGCCGCAGACCGAACAGTAAATTTTTTCTTCCATAGGTTTTCCTCCGTTTTCGAATTTTGCAATAAAAATTGACAGAGGATCATAGACCTTCTGCCGGTAAAATTATCTTTTGATTGATTACAATTATTGATTTTGTGGTATTTCCTCGATTATCGTATCATCGTTTATTTCTGTCATATCTATGCTTAGTTCGTGTTTTATGGTTTCATCTGTTTCAAGTGCCCGCAGAGATTCTGTTTTAAGTGGTGCAAATTTCAGTACTTTTCTTATTGCTGTTTTCTTTGCCATTGATTCAAAGTCCGTATTCCATGGAGAATAGCTGCTTTTCATTCCTTGTGAGAATCTTGTTGCGTGCTGTACTACGTCATCTTTTGACAGGACTTCAAAGCCGTAGCCGCCGTTACTTAACTTGTATAATGCGTATACGGCTGTCATTTCGCCTCTGTCGTGTAGTGCAGGCTTGTGGTATAGCTTTGATTCTAAGCCGAGTTCGTAAGAGAAAATGTCGTTTTCATATGCGATTTGGGCTTGTATCGTCTGGACATTTTCGTTGCGGTATACAAGGTCGAGTATGCCTTTGTAGCCTACGATAAATTTGCACTCGACTTTGTCCTTGTTCTTGAATGGGATGAGGTAGGCTTGTCCGAGTGGTGTGTTTGGTTCAAGACCGAGCTGTGCGGCATTCATCAGGGCTGCTATGAATGACATTTTGGTGCATTCGAGTAATTGCTGGTTGCTGTTTAATGCCGATAATGCCATTCTTGTGAATCTCTCGGGAGTTATTACCGATGGCAATGCCTTCTTTATTTCAGGCTCCATTGCTCTTATCACATCGGCTATGTTCATGTCTTTTGTGAGTTTTACAGGTTCAGTCTTTGGTGATGGTGATGCTGTCTCTGCTTTTTTGGCAAGTGCTTCTTTGAATTCCATTTGTCTCCCCTCCTGTTACGTTGTTGCAGTTACTACAAACTTTCGATAACTGCTTGGTTTTAAAAATGAGTTATAGATTTCAGGTTTTTCTGTTTTCAGCCTTGTTGAGTCGATCCTGTTGCTTATTATGCTTTTCCAACTTATGAAGTATTTTTCGTTTTCGGCTGTTTCGGCATCTTGCATATAAGATTTGATTTCCTGCTCGATTTGGTTCTTCTCTGTCGTTAGCATTTCTATGAGAGTGTTGATTTCCTCTCTGCGATTTAATTTGCTGTCAAATCCGACAAGCGGTATAGACTTATTTTCTTTGCTTTTAGAGAAAAAAGAGT
>JAFUUG010000149.1 GCA_017483905.1 Bacillota bacterium | reverse complement strand
TTTTTGAGTACTTGTGCGGCATACTTGGGTGCAACTCTTCCCGGAAGTGCGGGACAATAGACGGCTTTTATATTGTTATTTGCGGCAAAACTGTAATCTACCCCGCCGGGAGCTTGCGCTATATCTATGATAGTACAGCCTTTTTTTGTTTTGCTTAAAATCTCGGAGGTGAGTATCATAGAGGGAGCGGTATTGAAAATGTAATCGAAATTGCAGATATGATCTTTTAGTGATGAAAAATTTATCGGGGTGTGACCGTATGAGGATATATAGGCGTTGTCTAATTCTTTGCGGTATGTTACGGAAACGGCTGAACCGATACCTTTTAGCATATTGGCGAGGATCTTACCGCATCTGCCGAAACCTATGACAAGACTTTTGCTTGAAAAGAGAGTGCTTTCGCTTTCCTGTATTGCAGAACATATTGCTCCTTCGGCTGTGGGGATCGCATTTAATACGGCTACATAGTCTTTTTTAAAAAAGTCATAAAGAGGAATGTTTTTTTCTGATGCCTTTTGTTTTATTTCGGGAGAAAAGGCTGTGCTTATTATACATTTTATATCGTTTTTTTGACATTTTTCAAGGAATGTGTCTATTGGCAGTTCGGAGGTATCGGTCAGAATGTGAGTTCCGTTTCGGCTGAAAGGTATAGGGGCTATGATGATGTCGGAAGAAGCAAGAAAAGAGTCGGGGTTGTTTTTGAAAACGGAAACGCAGTGACCGTCAGAGATGAGCATATCGGTCAAGTATTCGTATCTTTTATCACTTTGTATCACTCCGAAATGAAAATTGGACATAATTAAAAACTCCTTTTTTGTTATGTATATTCCGAAAAAGAAAAAATGAAACTTATTATTTGGGGCAAAAGTGGTTATTTGAATATTGAAAAAATGGCGATAATGAAGTATAATAAAAATAATGATCTGAATATTATATTCGTGAACGGAAATATTTCCGTTCACGAGTGTGCAAACGTTTTTGTATGTCAGTATATAAGCAGATCATAAAGATGTTGAATGTTTGACAGGAGTATTGAAAGATGAAGATACAAAGATTATTGAGTTATGTAAGACGTGCGGTAGATGATTACGATATGATAGATGACGGGGACAGGATAGCGGTCGGCATATCGGGAGGAAAAGACAGTGTTGCCCTTGTTATTGCATTAAAGGCATTACAGAGATTTTATCCGAAAAAATTTGAGCTGGAGGCTATTACGGTATCGCTTGGCTATGAGGGGATGGATTTTTCAAATATAAGGAAAATATGCGATGATATAGGCGTTAATTATACTGTGGTGCAGACAGATATAGGGGAGATAATATTTGATGCGAGAAAAGAGAGCAATCCTTGTTCGCTGTGTGCTAAAATGAGAAAGGGGGCACTTAATGATAAGGTAGAGGAGCTTGGCTGCAACAAGATAGCGCTTGGGCATAATCGGGATGATGTGATAGAAACTTTTTTTATGTCGCTGTTTTATGAAGGAAGAATAAATACATTCAGCCCTGTTACATATCTTGACAGAAAGAAGATATATTCGATAAGACCTCTTATGTATGTACCCGAAAGAGATGTTCAGGGATTTATAAACAGAGAGGGAATAAAGATAGTAAAAAATAAATGTCCCGTTGACGGGCATACGAAAAGGGAAGAAACGAAAAATTTCATAAAGGAACAGATAAAGAAATATGACAGCTTTGAAGAAAAGGTATTCGGTGCGATAAAGCGGTCGGATATAAAAGGCTGGAAAACGGAAAATCAGGAAAGAATAAGAAAAAAGAATTAAGGAGAAGCCGGTGCGGAGATGGAATACAGTAAGGAAGTAAATAATAAACTGACAGAAAGACTAAGGGAATTGCTCGATGAATTGCCTCCGTTTTGCAGGGATTTTTTCAGGGCAAGCACAAATTCACGGTCAATAAGGACAAGAGTTGGATACGCCTACGATCTGAAAGTTTTTTTTAAATATCTGACGGAAGATAATACAAAATTTATGGGAAGAAGTATAAAAAGTCTTACAACGACCGATCTTGAAGAAGTAAAGGCGGTTGATATAGACGATTTCCTTGACTATGTGACATATTATCAGAATGAAAACAAACAGGGAAGAGAACTTGACAGAACGAACGATGAAAAGGGCAAATCAAGAAAACTGGCAGCAGTACGAAGTATGCTCAAATATTTCTATCAGAGAGAGGTAATATCTGATAATCCCGGAACGCTTATATCTACACCGAAGATCCATGAAAAAGATATAATAAGACTTGAACCCGATGAAGTATCAAGGCTGCTTGACAATATCGAAAGCGGTGAGGGAATGACAAAAAGAGAGATAAAGTATCACGACAAAACGGCTGTGAGAGATCTTGCAATCGTTACGCTGCTGCTTGGTACAGGTATGCGTGTATCGGAATGTGTGGGGATCGATCTTAAAGATTTAGATTTTAATATGAACGCCGTAAGAGTAGTGAGAAAAGGTGGAAATACAAGAACTCTCTATTTCGGAGAAGAAGTGGAAAAGGCACTGAAAGATTACATAGTGCAGAGAAATAAGATAGAGGCTTTAGAGGGCAGTGAAGATGCGCTTTTCTTATCTCTTCAGAAAAAAAGGATAACAGACAGGGCAATACAGAATCTTGTGAAAAAGTATGCTTCTACCGTAACTTCAATGAAGAAGATAACTCCGCATAAGTTAAGAAGTACATTCGGTACTGAACTTTATATGGAATCGGGGGATATTTACCTTGTTGCCGATGCACTGGGACATGCAGATGTGAATACGACAAGCAAACATTATGCAAGAATGATGGAAGAGAGAAGAAGGTCTGTTCCGCAATTTATAAAACTCAGGGAGGAGTGATAATATGGGAAACAAAAGTCAGGTAGGAAGCAATATAATCGCGTTTCTTGTAATGCTGGTAGGGATAGGTCTGATAATAACATTTATTGTATTATCGAGTAAAAATAATGAAGAGATGTTTATAAGCGAAAAGATACCCGAGGGAAAACAACTGTATGAACGATTAATGGAACTGAGCAATGAGAATTACCCCGAAACGCCCGAAGAAACGGTAAAAATGTTCGGTAATGCGTATATGCTTCTCTATGGTAATTTTCTGAAAGATGAAAGTCACTACAATGAGATACTTATGCAGCAAAGACTTTTGTACGATAATGAGCTGCTTGATCTGAATTCTCTTGAAATGCAGGAGATAATGCTTAAAGATGCCATAGATACCCTTAAAAAGGATAAATTTTATATAGTGAATTTTGAAACACTGCCTGCGGTATACAGTCTTAAAAACAACCAAGAGGCACGGGTGAGAGTGAAAATGAACGGAAGTGATTTTTCGGATATTTACTGGAATTATTACCTTAAAAAAGACGAAAACAGCGGAAAATGGAAAATAACGGCATGGAAACAGGCTACAAGTGAATATAAGGATATGGAAAGCCTTGAAAGCGATGCAGAGGAAAAGGAGAGCGAACCTAAGACACTTGTGGTAGACTGACAGATGTATTGAAGGAAAACACAAGTTTATTTGCAATTTCGTACAAATGCCGTCAAAATCAAGGCTTATAAGTGACAAAAAATATATACCGGTGTGCAAAAACATTTGCACACTCGGTATAAATTGTGTGCACGACTGCGTACAAGGAAGTTAGCCACTTCGTGGCACGCAGTCGGCGCACTCGTGAACGGAAAATTTTCCGTTCACGAGTATAATTACACCAAATATACACCAATTTTCCTGTACAGGTATAATGATCTACAAGTATATTTTATCAAGATAATTATGTGCTGCGAAAAAAAGTTGATATGAAGATAATGTTTTTTTCTTGACGGAAAAGAAAAAAAGGAGTACTATGGTATAAGGAAGAAATTGACCTATTTGACGGTTATGAAGCGGAGGATAGCGGATATGTATGTATATAAGGACAAAAACAGGCGGGGAAAAGCTCTGTTTGAAATAACCGAATACAGTCTGAAAATAAACGGTACAGAATACTATGAAGATGATATTGAAGAAATAAGAGCGGTGGGGAATCTTGGAAAAATATTTCCGGTGAGACGTTTTTTTGACAGGATAGATGAATTATGCGAACTGCCTGTAGCGGGGGAACTCTACGGAACGGTGGAGATAAAGACCAAGGAGAAGGAATATGTGTTTGGCAAGGTCTTTGGGATAATGGAGGCTGCGGTCGTGCTTAAAAGATTTTATCCGCTTACTTACATAGGATATAAATTCAGAAATAAAGAGAGAAAGTATTTATTTGACGGTGAACTCAGTGAAAAAGAATTAGGCGATGAAAATTATACGGTGATATTTGTATTCAAAGAGGGAAAAAATATCAGAGAAAAAGATATAAGGAATATTGCGGATAAATGGGTCAAAAAATGCGGGTACAGGCTGTGTCGGGAGAGTGAAGCAAGCAGCTATACGATGTACAGATATTCAAGCGAAAGCGAGGAATGGATAGCAAATTTTGATGACTCGATAGAAAATCTAAATATACACGGACTGGCAGAACAGCTGGAAAGCTATAGCGAGGAATTTGAGGGAATGGCTGTGGTATCTGTTGGTGTGTATGACAAAAAGGCACTTCTTGTGGGGTATGCAAAAAGCGGAGAAGAAAATAAGTTTTTTGTGTATGACAAGAATGAAGAATTTAAGGAATCTCTTGATTACAATGATAAAATGCTATGTGATGATTATGAAGTGCTTGAAAGACTGCGTAAAAATGAAAAGTACAGTGTAGAAGAGATAATCAAAAGCGATGATATAAATTTTGATGAAAAAATAGAAAGGCTTGCTTATGTATTTGGTATAGAGAAGCGTTTTATGAAGATCGGCTTTTACGGGCTAACATATTTAAATGATGTGTCAAAATATTACTTTGGTCTTGGATATGATATATTTGAAGAGAGAATAAGAATAAACGAAAAAAAGATAAATGAGATATTCAGGGTAATGTGTTACGGTATGCCTGCATTTGATCTGTATAAAAGCGGAAATGTGATAAAAAACGGTGAAGATTATGAGATAAGTTATCTGAATATAGGCGATTTTTCAAGAGGACTTGCTTTTTTTATATCCTCGGGCGAAATACACGAAATGATGATGGAAAATATGAGAGGCGGGGAATGTAAAATTGATGTGAAAGATCTGCGGCTTATAAAATTAAAAGATGAAATAGATACGATGGATAAATTTGAAAGCTGTGATGAACCATACGATGAAATAGCGTTAGAGGGTGAATTCAAGAGAGTGTGGGGAAGATATTCTTATTTGTTTGAGGGAACGGATATAATGATACCGAGAGGACTTATAAGAAACGAAAGAGCGGTAAAAAACGATTACGAAAGGCAGATACTTCATTTTTTTACTGAAAAATGCAGGATAACTTTCAGATTTAAAATCGTATCGGATAAGCCGCTTAGAGAAAACGTTGAGATATTTGCGGGTCCTATGCTGAATATGCATTGCGGCTGTTCAAGAAAAAGTGTCCCTTTTATAAAATAAGAAAATGAGGTGTTTTGAATGAATAACAGAAAATGGGCGGATAAAATAAGAAAAATCGAGCCTTATGTTCCCGGAGAGCAGCCACAGATGAAAGATATAATAAAACTGAATACGAACGAGAATCCATATCCTCCGTCGCCGAGAGTAAAAAAGGTAATGAAAGAATTTTCTACGGACAAACTGAGATTATATCCGAGTTTCAAATTTGAGGAACTTAAAAACGTGCTTTGCGCTGCATACGGGATAAATAAAGATGAATTATATATCGGAAACGGCTCCGATGAGGTACTTGCACTATGTTTTGCGGCTTTTTTCAATTCGGATAAGCCGATACTTATGGCGGATATAACGTATTCATTTTATGATGTGTGGAGTGAGTTCTTTAATGTGAAATATGAAAAGATCCCACTTAATGACAAATTTGAGATAAACAGGGTAGATTATTATAAGGAAAACGGCGGCGTGATAATTGCCAATCCCAATGCTCCGACAAGCATATATATGGGACTTGATGATATAGAGGATATAGTAAAACACAATGAAAGTTCAATAGTTATAGTTGACGAGGCTTACATTGATTTCGGCGGAGAATCAGCTGTCGGACTTATAAAAAAATATGATAATCTTGTGGTCGTGCAGACTTTTTCAAAATCTCGTTCTCTTGCAGGAATAAGAATAGGATATGCTATGGCTGATAAGGCACTTATTGATGTGCTTGAAGCGGTAAAAAACAGTTTCAATTCATATACGGTGAGTGTGTTTTCGCAAACGGCTGCGGCAGAATGTGCGGCGGATATTGAATATTTCGATGAGTGCAGAAAAAAGATAATGAAAACGAGGGAATGGACGATAGGGGAACTTGATAAACTTGGTTTCAAGACACTGCCGTCTATGACGAATTTTATTTTTACGAAAAACAATAATATAGAAGCGAAAAAATTATTTGAGTATTTAAGAAGCAAAAAGATAATAGTCAGGTATTTTGATAAGAAAAGGATAAATGAATATCTGAGAATAACTATAGGAACAGATGAAGAGATGGAAAAGCTTATCGAAGCAATAAAAGAGTATTCTTAAAGAAATCAAATACTTTCCAAAGGTGATTTGAGGGGAAGTAACATGAAAAAATGAGGTATACACGATGAAGAATCACACTTTATTTATTGCACAAGGCGGCATTATTGCGACTTTATATGTTGTACTTACGATAGTATTTGCACCTATTTCATTTGAGTCGATGCAGCTAAGGGTAGCAGAAGCACTTACGATACTTCCGCTGTTTACACCTGCGGCTGTCCCGGGATTATTCGTGGGATGTCTTATCTCAAATATTATAGGCGGAGGGTCTGTTCTTGATATTGTATTCGGAAGTATCGCTACGCTTATAGGGGCGGTATCAGGATATCGGCTGCGTTCAAATCGCTGGCTTGTTCCCATACCTGCGATCGTTTCAAATACGATAATAATACCGTTTGTTATCAAATACGGTTACGGAATAAATATACCGTATTATTTACAGGCTTTATATATTGCTGCGGGAGAGATCGCCGGTTGTTTTGTTCTGGGAGAATTACTTGCATCGGTGCTGATGCCATACAGAAATATTATATTTATAGTAAACGACATTTAAAAATGTCATTTACTATAACCCTGCGGGGCATGCACACGACTGCGTACAAGGAATAAAGCCGCTTTGCGGCACGCAGTCGGCGCAAGTAAATGCCCAAAGTCCAAAGACTTTTGTCGTTTACTATAAAAATGAATGAAATTGAAATAAAGATCATACAGTAAACGATACTTAAAAGTTTTGTTTACTGTAGAGCACCTCTAAAAAAGGAGAGATATATTTATGACAGCAAAAGATGTTCTGGAGATAAAGAAACTTATAAAATTTGACAAAGACAGCTCAATCAGGCTGTATGGATGTTATGTTGCGGGGGAAGAAAGTGAAAAAATCACATATCTGAATAATTATCTTTCAAATTTGCCTGAAGTTGAGCAGCACAAGTTTATTGAGATAATAAAAAAGACTTTATCGGGATCGTTAGGAAAAAATCTGTACGATCTTCCTCTTACGAAAGATGCCTGCAAAGAGGGAATGCAGCAGAGTTATCTGTATTCGTTTCTGAATGACGATAAAAAAAGTGACGAGATGCTTGATGAATTTTATGATAAGATAATAGAAAAATTTGAATTTGAGGGAAATTATCTTATACTTATTGCCTGCAATACATACGATGTACCGGTGAAAACCAAAGATAATATCGAACTTGATGATTCTACGGAAGTATTCAAACATTTTATATGTTCGCTGTGTCCCGTAAATCTTTCAAAACCGGCACTCAGTTATCACGAAGATACAAATTCGATAGAAAACAGGATAAGAGATTGGGTGGTCGAACCTCCTTGTGCCGGATTTATGTTCCCTGCATTTGATAACAGAAGCAGTAATATTTATAATATACTTTATTATGTGAAAAATCCGAAAGAGATGTATCATACATTTATATCGGATTTTCTCGGCTGCGAAGAAAGCATGCCTTCTGTTACACAAAAAGAGATATTTAATGATATAATAAAAGATGTAGTGGAAAATAATCCGCTGTATGATGTTGTGACGGTGGTTCGTGATATTAATGAAAACCTTAATGATATGATAGAAGAAAATACAACCGATGAACCTGTTAAACTGAATAAGGAGTCTATAAAAAATCTTTTCAGGGAAAGCGGCATAAAAGAAGAAGATGTCGAAAAGGTAGAGGAACATTTTTCGGACAGCG
>JAFUUG010000148.1 GCA_017483905.1 Bacillota bacterium | reverse complement strand
TAATGGTGTATACTCTTAAACATAGGACATCCTCCTTTTGATTGTAAATGGTTGATTTGCTTACTTAATTCCATTATACACCAAATGTTGAGGTTGTCCTTTATTTTTGTGCAATATTTGTTATTTGCTCATTTATAGTTTCAAGGTTATTATTTAATGGTGAAAGGATATCGTATAATGCAGATGATACAGCCATCCAAGATGCTGAAATGTTTGGATTTATAAAATCAGAAAATTCATCTGTTGTAATGGCAAACAGAGTATTTGAAACAAGACTGTATAATTATTTTTTACTTTCTTGTAAAGAACAAACAGATGATGTATTTTTGGAGGGTTCGAAATATAAAAATCAATTTATAATCGGTGGCAGATTGAATATTAGGCTTGTACTTGAAAAATTTGTTGAAACATTTAATCGTCTGTATGGCAATAAAAATGAATCTTTTCTTGAGGATGAGGGAAGAAAGTATTTCATGCTGTTCTTAAAGCCTATAATAAACGGAGTCGGAAATTGCTATGTTGAGAAACAAACTCGTGACTATGAAAGAATGGATCTGGTAATCGATTACAATGGTGAACAAAGTATTGTTGAAATGAAAATATGGCACGGTGATGCTTACAACAAAAGAGGCGAAGAACAGCTTATCGGTTATCTTGACTATTTCGGAATCAAAAAAGGATATATGCTAAGTTTTAACTTCAACAAGAAAAAAGAAATCGGAGTGTATGATAGAATTATAGGCGATAAAATTCTTGTTGAAGCAATTGTGTAGTGAGTATTTTGGCACTTATCTTGGGCGGTAAGTGCTTTTTTATTTTGGAGAGTTGATTTTAAATTTTTGACTGTAAAATTACTTTAAGCAAATGTGACACCCGCCTTTCAGGTGTGCAGTAATAAAACCCTTATAGGGTTTTACTCAAACCACCGCTTGAATCGGTGGTTGCTGACTTTTTTTGTCAAGTTTTTTAGAATAAAAAAGACAGTAAATACACTGACTTATACAAAAGATGTTGTGTTGTTGTTTCTAAAAATTTGTAGTGCTAAATCCTAAAGACGGGTCTTAAACAAATAAATGTCGTTTAATATGCAGGACATTTTATATTACAATTTACAATTCATGCAAAAAAATTAAAAAGCATATTGACAAATTCCTTATCTATGGTATAATAATATATGTTTGTATTTGCCACTTTCAAATCCGTTAGCCCCGGATTTTGATATATGTGAAACGTGAAACTCAGTTTTGTATAGGAGGTAAAATCTAATGAGAACTACTTTTATAGCTAAATCAGCTGAAATTGAGAGAAAATGGTATGTTATCGATGCAGAAGGAAAGACTTTGGGGCGTCTTGCATCAGAGGTCGCAGCAGTATTAAGAGGTAAGAAAAAACCTATCTACACACCTTTCATGGATACAGGTGATTATGTTATTGTTATCAATGCAGACAAGATCAACGTAACAGGTAAAAAGCTTGACCAAAAGCTTTACAGAAAACATTCCGAATACACAGGTGGATTCAAAGAAACTACTTTAAGGACAATGATGGATAAAAAGCCTGAAGAAGTTATGGTACATGCCGTTAAGGGTATGCTTCCTAAAAATGCTCTCGGAAGAAAGATGTTAAAGAAACTTTTTGTTTATGCAGGAAGTGAGCATAAGCACGAAGCACAGAAACCTGAAGTGTTAGAGATTAAGTTTTGATTAATAGGGAGGATTAACAATGGCAGAAGCAAGATATTACGGAACAGGAAGAAGAAAGAGTTCTGTTGCAAGAGTATATTTAGTACCTGGAAATGGAAAGATTACTATAAATAAAAGAGATATAGATGATTATTTCGGTCTTGATACTTTAAAGCTTATCGTAAGACAGCCACTCGAATTAACTGGTAATACAGATAAATTCGATGTAAAGGTAAATGTTAAAGGCGGCGGTACTACAGGTCAGGCAGGTGCTATCAGACATGGTATCTCAAGAGCTTTACTTGAGGCTGACGAAGATTTAAGATCATCTTTAAAGAAAGAAGGTTTCTTAACAAGAGATCCAAGAATGAAGGAAAGAAAGAAGTACGGCTTAAAAGCAGCTCGCCGTGCACCACAGTTCTCAAAGCGTTAAAAGATTTTTTCTGGGACGCCTATATTACGGTATTTTCGAGAATTTTTTACGAAGTTGTTCAACTAAATACTTTGAAAGTAAACCTCTTTGTCGGGAAACCGACAGAGAGGTTTTTTGGGTTTGCCCCGAATGGGCAGTAACTTGGTGGTGAAAGTCCACTACAGGCTTGGCAGTAGGAACTGTTAGCAGAGGACAAGGGTGTCCATCGTGAGGAGGAATCTGAAGTAAGTCTAATGCAAAACCTCGGTCTGACGAACAGAAATCACATATAAGGCGTATGCGGGGCGGACGAGCTTGCTCAACAAAGCAAAGTCCAATACTGCCCGAACCCTGTGGCGTAAATGTGGCAGATATATGAGGTGAAGGTTGCTGTTCTTAACGGGGGAGATCTCACGAGGCGGTCAATGACAAGTTACCCTTGATACAGGCTGAACCTATGCAGTGATGTGTAGCTAAATCGTGAGAAGTCAGCAGAGGTCATAGTACCGAAG
>JAFUUG010000147.1 GCA_017483905.1 Bacillota bacterium | reverse complement strand
TTTTGCAAGTTCGCCGAATTTTTTTTTGTTAAATAATTCGCTTATCTTTTCTTTCATTTCTGTCATATCAGTCAAATCATTCCGCCCCCTTATCATGAAATTTCCGAAAATATTTTTATTCACCAAAACGACCTGTATGCCATAGTATGTACTATAACCACCTCGAAAGGAGGATATACAAAATGTCAGATAACTGCTTATGCAATTCATTATATCGCTATATCGGTCAGACCGTAACTATCTTCACTACCAGCGGAGGTATCTCAGGCTCCGGATATACAGGCGTTCTTGCCGCTGTCAATGATAACTGCGTAAAGCTCATCACCGACATCGGTGCGGCTCCTAACTGTCCTCTCGGCTCTACCTGCGGCTGCGCACCTGCTGTAAATAGCTATGGCAACAGATATTACGGCAACAATAACGGCTGTGGTTCATGCTGCAATCGTTGGCTCGGCTCCGTTACCGAGATCCCTATCTGCAAGATAGCAAGCTTCACCCATAATGCGATCTGATCGCTGTATGATCCATCTTCGCCGTACAAAGCGAAGAGGATAAACTTCACCCGTATGCTTTGAATTTTCTTCTTAAAGACTGCCTTATGGCAGTCTTTTTAATTTTTGTGATAATTTACAATAAACGACATTTTTAATATTGTTTACTGTAAATCTTTTCACCTTCTGCCTTTTGTTTTCATCAGTTCCTTCAAATCATTCATCATCAAGCAATTTTTCAGCAATATCATAATTGTCTAAATCAGGATTGCTGTTAATATAGTAAAGTATTTTTACATATTCCTCTTTACTGAGGTCAAAAACAACGATTCCCGTATTTTCATCAAATTTATCTTTATTCTTTCGCACCAATGATATTTTGGCAGCATATTCACCAAGTCGTTCGTGTTCTCTATCCCGCAAATCCAATTTCATAAACCGTTCCTCCCACTCTTTATCATTCCTTATCCCGACAACAGCCTTATCCAGATTTTTCACATAAGGCGTTGTCGGCACTCCACCCATTATATAATTCAATGTATCTTTAAGTTCACCGCTTATATCACCTTTTATTCCCTGTGCATTTATAACGATCTTTAATGTATCATCATCAAGAGTTATCCCTGCATTTTCTTCACAGCGGTTTTTGAACGTGTAAATATACCTTTCTTCTCCGAATGGGTCATAAGTACAGATAAATATAACATAACTCTTTTTTAATTTTATATAATCTTCACCTTTGTTTATGATATGTAGATCAATAAGCCCCTGATAGTATCTCATTCTTTTGGGTAAATTTTTATTACTGGTTGTCTGAATCTCAATATTATATACTGTATTCTTATCATCTTCTATATAGACATCAAGACGAATCCCCTTTGATTCGAATCTTTCATCGATCACTTTCTGTAATTCGGGATATTCTATTCTTTCAATTTTAATGTTTAAGATATATTCAAGTAATGGCTTACATAATTTAGGATTTGTCATTACTGCGCCAAACATAAAATCATCGGCTATTGTCAGATCTCTTATTGTTTTCCTTGCCAATTCACATCAACCGCCTTTTATTTTATCCAAATTTTACAACACATGACAATCCTCAATATACGCTCTGAATCCGCCCTTATCATCTATCAGAAACTTCATTTGCAGTGTCAGATCATTAAGTTCCCCATTCGTTGAAAAATCATATTCTATATAAAATCCCTTTCCGTTACTGTAAATAATAGCCCTTAGCTGCGGTCTGCTGCGGTTGAGTATCATACATTGAACACCATATTTATCAATATGTGTTATCTCCGCATTACTCATAAACTCATCTATCACATTGGAAAGCACTTCAGGCGATATTCCCTCCGAAAACTCCGCAAAATTGTATATAAGTTCATATTTATTTTTCGCTATACAGTCAACAATAGCCCTTACTATAGGCTCAGCCGTTTTTAAAGCCTCTTCTTCCGTCATAGTCACCAATCTCTTTCCCTGAGTGCCTCCTCAATCTCAATATCAATATTAAACCACTTAAGAATATACTCCACCGTTTCCCCGATACAATCACGGGCAACCGTTTCTATTTCACTGTCGTTTTCATCAAACTCATCTTGAAGCTCATTGATAGCACAAACCACCTCGTCAAGTTTTGTCTGAATAACTTCCGTATCGGTTTCACCATTTTCTAAAATCTCAATTACTTTTTGAATTTCGTTTTTCACTTTATCCACCAAAAAATCAGGGAAATATTCATCTTGATACATCTCACCAAGCAATTCGTATTTTGGATCAAATTTTTTCATCTTCACTCCACCTTTCAAATAATCACTCTATTCGATCTCTTTTACTCATTCCAGCTATTCAGATATTTTTCCTGCACATCTGTAAGTTTATCTATCTCTATTCCCCAGAATCTGAGTTTTCTCTCCGCCACTTCATTATCGACTTCTCTCGGCACATTTACCGTCATCTCTGTCACCTTATCCCTGTTCTTTATAAGATAAGCCGCACTCAATTCCTGTATAGCAAAGCTCATATCCATTATCTCCGCAGGGTGTCCGTCGCCTGCCGCAAGATTTACAAGTCTGCCCTCGCCTATGACATAGAGCGTATTTCCGTTTTTAAGTCTGTATCCGTCGATATTGTTTCTTGCAAGATACTTCTCTTCCGCTATCTCTCCGAGTTTCTTCACATCTACTTCCACATCGAAATGACCTGCATTACATAATATAGCACCGTCTTTCATATTGCAGAAACTCTCTTCCGTTATAACGTCACGGCAGCCTGTCACCGTAATAAAGAAATCACCGACCTTAGCTGCCTCTGTCATCTTCATCACCTTGAATCCGTCCATGACTGCTTCCATGGCTTTTATAGGGTCTATCTCCGTTACGATAACGCTTGCACCAAGTCCCTTTGCTCTCATCGCAACGCCTTTTCCGCACCAGCCATAGCCTGCAACGACAACATTTTTTCCCGCAACTATAAGATTAGTCGTTCTGTTTATGCCGTCCCATACGGATTGCCCCGTACCGTATCTGTTGTCAAATAAATGCTTGCAGTCCGCATCATTTACGAGCATCATAGGGAATGTAAGTTTTCCCTCTTTATTCATCGCACGAAGTCTTACGATACCCGTAGTCGTTTCCTCGCAGCCGCCTATCACATCTTTTAATTTATCCCGATATTCTGTGTGTATAAGATTTACAAGATCGCCGCCATCATCTATAATGAAATTAGGGCCTGCCTCTATAACTCTTGAAATATGTCTTTTGTACTCTTCATCAGTCGAGCCGTGCCATGCAAATACATTAAGTCCCGCTTTCACAAGTGCCGCCGCAACATCGTCCTGTGTCGAAAGCGGATTGCTTCCCGTAACATACATCTCCGCTCCGCCCGAAGCAAGTACTTCACATAAATAAGCAGTCTTAGCCTCAAGATGCACCGAAAGAGCGATCTTCAGCCCCTCAAAAGGCTTCTCTTTCTTAAAATCTTCTTCGATACTTCTGAGTATATCCATATTGTTTTTTACCCATTCGATCTTTCTTCTTCCGCTTTCCCAAAGTTCGATATTTCTTATTTCACTGTTCATTTGTTTTACCTCCGCTTTATTTGATATGCTTGTTTACGCCAATATACTTATTTTACCATAAATTCTTCCGTTAGTCCACAGCATTTTTAATATTGACATTCTTTCCTTAAAAATATATAATATTTTTGAAATTGTGAAATCAGCCGATAAGGAGGAATACTATTGAACTATCTTTTTGATTACAAAAATATGATTTTTCTGTTTTTTATCATCATTTGTTCTCTGATATTTTTCGGTTCTAAAGGTCTGAAAATGTTTATTCCCCCTCTGTTTTCCGCAATACTTAATGTTATTCTGACGTTATGTTATGCAGCTTTCCTTTATTTAATTACCCAGATTATTTTTGACGGTAAAAGACTGCCGACAGATATAGACCATATTCTTGTTTGTTTTCATATATTGACTGTCAATATTATATTTTTTATATTGGGAATATCACTTAACAAATATTTTAAATGTATCCCGCTAAATATTCTTCTCGGCTTTTTGATTTTAGTATATTTTAAAGGAAATGATGATTTTTATATAAATTCCGAAACATCAGTATCTTATTTTAACTATGAAATATTCATACAATATATTTCATTAACTATAGGTTACTTTATTTCACTTTACATAAGTAAAGCACCAATTTTTAACAAAGGAGAAAAAAACAATGAGAATGAGAAAAAAACCGTGGGCAGACAAAGAATTTGAGATAAACACACACCTTGTCACTTCCCCCGAAGAAAACAAAGGCAAATGGAACGAATTTTTCGGAAACGATAACCCTGTCCATATAGAGATAGGCTGCGGCAAAGGCAGATTCCTTTCGACCCTCGCCGCACAGAACCCGAACATAAATTACATCGGCATCGAGCGTCAGACACAGATCATCGTTCTCGCCATGCGAAAAGCAAGAGAACACGACCTCAAAAACCTCTGTTTCGTAAATGTCGATGTAAAAGACCTTGAAAATTACTTTGCACCCTCCGAAATATCGAGAATATACATAAATTTCTGTGACCCATGGCCAAACAAAAAGAAATGGGCAAAAAAACGCCTTACTCACCGCAATTTTCTCTCTATCTATGAAAGGCTTTTCGCTGAAAGCGGGGATATACATTTCAAGACCGATAATAAAGAGCTTTTTGAATTTTCGCTGAATGAATTTTCCGCCCTTGCCGATAACGGCTGGCGAATGAGTAATATCTCCCTTGACCTGCACAATAGTTCATTCGAGGGAAATATAATGACGGAATATGAAGAAAAATTCTTTAATATCGGAATGCCTATCTATAGACTTGAAGCTAAATACAAGTAAATATCAAAAATATGCTGTAAATATTTTTGTATTTCAATTAAATTTTACAGTTATACTTATTAATTATTCCCATCAATGATTATAACTTTAACAAAATTTAAGTAATTTTTGTATTTTTACATAATAATACTTGTATTTTATTTGTACCTATGCTATAATAAATAAAAGTTACTTATTTGATATATATTTTTGGGGGGAGATTACCATGAGCTGCGATGAGAAAAAACTTCGCTACTACGAACTTATGGAACAGCTTGTATCTGCCATGACAAATACAACTTTGGATAAAGAAAAAACAGTATCTTCCATACAGTATGCTCTCGGTGAGTTGTCAAAAATGTTCCGTATTTCAAGAAGCGAAGTCTGTGTATACCGCAATGAAGCAGAAGAGAAAAACGGCAGCGGTGAAATGATCTGCAGTTACGATACAGGCACCGAGCACGAGCTTGTCAAATCCGTTCGTGTCGTTACCAGTGTTATGACCGTCACTTGTGTCAATGTCTATATGACACCCGGCACAAAACCTCTTGATGATGTAGAGAAAAGCCGTGTCGAGCTTGTCATGAATACAACTCTCAGTTATGTCAGCAGAAACCGTCTGCGTGACATCGTAAAAGAACTTGCATATTATGATGATAACGGCTATAAAAATCTGAGATACCTTTACAATTATCTTGAAACTCTCGGAAAGTCAGATAAACTTAACGGCAGAGTGATACTGCACTATAATTTCCGTCATTTTACCCTTGTAAATCAGGAGATTGGTTCTGCCGCCGCAGATGTTGCAATGCGCAGTCATCATAACGGACTTGAAGAGCTTATCGGAGAAAACGGCGGAATATATCGTCTTGGTGGCGATAACTTCGTAGCCGTATGCGAAAAGGATAAACTTGATTCGGTTATTTCCTATCTTTCCGAAACTTCTGCCGTTTATAATAAAGAAACGGGCGATTGTGTAAAAATAGCATCAAGTGTCGGTGTATATTGTATCCCCGAAGATTACGATAATCCAAATCATTCCGAAGTAATAATGGGAGCTATAATAGCATCGAGGATAGCTCAGAACGGCGGCAGAGAACACGTTATTTTCTATGATGAAAAGATATTGTCGCTCAAAAAGAAAACAATGCAGGTTCAGAACCAATTTCCCGATGCACTTCGAAGAGAAGAATTTCATGTATTCTATCAGCCAAAGGTCAATGTACTCACAGGCGAGCTTTCGGGAGCAGAAGCATTATGCCGCTGGATAAGAAACGGAAAAACAGTTTCTCCTATGGATTTTATTCCTGCTCTTGAACAAACCTCCGATATATGTAAGCTTGATTTTTATATGCTCGATCATGTATGTGCTGATATTCGACGCTGGCTTGATGAGGGCAAGAAACTTGTCCGAATTTCCGTAAATCTTTCAAGAAAGCATATCGTAAATGCAAATTTGCTTGAAGATGTCATTAAAATAATCGACAAAAATAATGTTCCTCACGAATATATAGAGATAGAGCTTACCGAAACGACCACCGATGTGGAGTTTATCGATTTAAAGCATCTTGTGGGCGGTTTCCGTGAAGCAGGTATCTCCTCCTCCGTCGATGATTTCGGTATCGGTTATTCTTCCCTTAATCTCATAAGAGTAATTCCATGGGATATATTAAAAGTAGATAAGAGTTTTCTTCCTACAGAAGAAGACGATCCCTCAAGTATACGAAGCATAATGTTCAAATATGTTGTGTCAATGGCAAGAGAGCTCGGTCTTGAATGTATCGCCGAGGGAGTTGAAACACAGGCACAGCTTGATGTACTTCGTGAAAATAACTGTAATATAGCACAAGGCTACTTTTTCGATAAGCCTCTTCCCGTTGAAGAATTTGAAAAAAGACTTGATACAGGCTGCTATAACATAAAGAGATAAACATATAAATGGCTGTTGCTATCGCAACAGCCATTTATATAGTAAACGACAAAAGTACTTGTACTTTGGGCGTTTACTCGCACCGACTGCGTGCCGCAAAGCGGCTAAATTCCTTATACGCAGTCGTGTGCATCCCCCGGAGGGTTATAGTAAACGACATTTTTTAATGTCGTTTACT
>JAFUUG010000001.1 GCA_017483905.1 Bacillota bacterium | reverse complement strand
ATCTCATTGCTATTATAAGCTGTATCATAGTGGGAGATAATTACCCCGAACTTTTTACGAAGATGACCGAAAATTATATGAGAGATGACATAATACAGACGATAGTTGTAGTATCTCTTATAATAGGTATCATACTTAAATATCAGGCATATGTATATGAAAAACAGAAAATGAAAATGCTTGAAAAGGACAAGCAGCTTTATATTGCAAATGAGGCTAAAAGTCAGTTTCTTGCTAATATGTCCCACGAGATAAGAACTCCGATAAACGGTATAATCGGTATGAATACGATATTGCTTAACAGCTGTGAAAACGGAGATACAGACGAAATAAGGGAATGTGCGAAAAATATTCAGAGTGCAAGTCAGACACTTCTTTCGATAATAAACGATATACTTGATATATCGAAAATAGAATCGGGAAAAACAGAGATAACACCTGTGGAATATGAGGTTTTTACGGTACTTAACGACTGCTGCAATATAGCGAGTGCAAGAGCTGCCGAAAAGGGACTTGAATTCAAGATGGAAGTGGATAAAGATATTCCTTCGGTGCTTTACGGAGATGAAGTACACATAAGACAGATAATCAATAATTTTCTCTCTAATGCGGTGAAATATACAAAAGAGGGAAATGTTATATTCCGTATGGGATTTAAAAGAGTTGACAGCAAGAAGATATTTCTGAATATAGAGGTAGAGGACAGCGGTATAGGAATAAGAGAAGAAGATATAGACGGAGTATTCCTTAATTTTTCAAGGATAGATACCGACATGAACAAACATATAGAGGGTACGGGTCTTGGTCTTAGCATAACGAAGAATCTTGTGGAGCTTATGAACGGAGAAATAAATGTAGAGAGTAAGTTCGGCGAAGGCTCTGTGTTTATGGTATGTATACCGCAGAAAGTGATAAATAACGAACCTCTCGGAGATTTCTTTGAAAAATACAATTTATTCGTGCGGACGAATGATAAAAAACCCGATTATTTCTATGCACCGAATGCCAATGTACTTGTTGTTGATGATGTTGAGATGAATCTGAAAGTCGTCAAGGGATTGTTAAGACCGACGGCTGTGAACGTAGAAACGGCGGGAAGCGGAGAAGAATGTCTTGAACTTATCGGAAAGAAAAAATATGATATAATATTTATGGATCATATGATGCCCGATATGGACGGAGTGGAAACGCTGAAGAAGATAAAACAGAACAGACAGCACCCGAATATACATACTCCCGTTATCGTGCTGACTGCAAATGCCGTTATCGGAGCAAGAGAGAAATATATGGAGGACGGATTTGAGGATTACATATCAAAGCCGATACAGGCAGAGGAGATAATAGCGATGATAAGAGAATATCTTCCGCAGCAGCTTATTGAGGGGAAGAGTATCAATAAAGCCGAAGATACGGTAAAGAAAGAAATGAGAGAAAAAAAAGAAGAGGGAGAAAAGAATACTCTTGCGGAAAAGCTGCCGATGCTCAATACAGTACTGGGACTTGGATATTGTCTTAATGATGAAGAATTTTATTATGAGATGATAGAAACGTATGTGAAAAGTGACAGAAGAAATGAACTTGAAAATGCGTACAATAACAAAGACCTTAAAAAATATGAGACTTATGTCCATGCCGTAAAGGGAACATCACTTAATATAGGAGCGGATAAGCTGTCGGAAAGTGCCAAAAAGTTGGAATTTGCGGCTAAAGAGGGCGATGTGGGGTATATAGAAGAAAATCATAAGATATTTATGGAAAACTACGGGAAACTTATAAATGAATTATCTGAAAAAAAATAATAATGCTGCCGCTTTAGCGGCAGCATTATTATTTTTTTATTGTAGGTGACTATAGATCACTCTGCTATTTTATAAAGTATATTTTCTTTTCATAATTTTGCTCATTTCTTGCAGACGATATATTTCAATACAGCCTGAGATAAATTATTTTTATATTTTATTTGAATAAAGTTTCAAATCTCTTCATTGCTTCAAGTGTGTTTTCCTTATTATTGAATGAAGTCAATCTGAAGAAATTTTCTCCGTTCTTGCCAAATCCCGCACCCGGAGTACCTACCACATAAATCTCGCTTAACATCTTATCAAAGAAATCCCATGAATTCATGCCAAACGGACACTCGAACCATATATATGGCGAATTTATGCCGCCGTAATATTTAACGCCCATTCTATCCATTGTATCGGCGATTATCTTTGCATTCTCCTTATATGTATTTATCATGGCTTTAGCTTCGTTCATTCCCTCTACGGAGAATGCAGCAGCGGCACCTCTCTGGATTATGTAGGAAACACCGTTGAATTTTGTGGTCTGTCTTCTGTTCCACATCTGATTAAGGCTCATCTGAGTACCGTCTGATGCTTTTGCCGTTATTGCCTTTGGAACGATGGTATAGCCGCATCTTGTACCTGTGAATCCCGCTGTCTTTGAAAGGGAGCAGAACTCAACGCAGCATTTTTTTGCACCCTCGATGGAGAATATACTTCTTGGGAGCGTTTCATCTTCTATGAATGCTTCGTAAGCTGCATCATAAAGTATAACGGCATTATTCTTTATTGCATAGTCTACCCACAATTTAAGCTGATCTTTATTGTAAGCCGCACCTGTTGGGTTATTAGGGGAGCAAAGGTATATCATATCCGCTTTTATGCTCTCATCGGGAAGAGGAAGAAAATCATTGTCGCTGTTTGCATCCATATATATTATTTTTCTTCCGTTCATTGTATTTGTATCAACATAAACGGGATAAACAGGGTCGGGAACGAGTACTGTATTATTGATGTCAAAAAGGTCTGTTATATTTCCCGTATCGCTCTTTGCTCCGTCTGATACGAATATTTCATCTGCTTCTATCTCAACGCCGTTTCTCTTGTAATAATCCTTTATTGCATTTCTTAAAAAGTCATAGCCCTGCTCCGGACCATATCCTCTGAAAGTCTTTGCATCACCCATTTCCGTTACCGCTTCATGAAGGCTTTCGATAACGCTCTTGCTAAGGGGGAGCGTAACATCACCGATACCGAGTCTTATGACTTTTTTATCGGGATTTTCCTTTGTGAATTTTTCAACTCTCTTTGCTATCTCCGAAAAAAGATAACTCTGCTTTACATTGAGATAGTTTTCATTAAATTTTACCATTATTCTTTTCCTCCCAGTAATTTATTAACACCCGCCAATTTTACGCATACACAGAAAATATTCATAGCTGACTGCAATTCTTCCTCGCTTGGATAAGTCGGTGCTATTCTGATATTTGTATCTTTCGGGTCGTTTTTATATGGATATGTTGCGCCTGCATCGGTCATTATAACGCCTGCTTCTTTTGTGAGGCGGATAGTTTCCTTTGCACAGCCCTCTATCGTATCGGCTGAAATGAAATAGCCGCCGTTTGGTTTATTCCATGTAAGAAGTCCCGTATCTTTAAGCTCTTTTTCAAGGGTATCAAGCACGATGTCAAACTTAGGTCTTAATACCTCAGCAAGCTCTCTCATATGAGAATAAACACCCTCGGCATTTTTGAAAAGTTCCACATGGCGAAGCTGATTTACCTTGTCATGACCTATCGTCTGTATCGACATTCTTCTGATTATCTCTTTTACGGTGTTATCGCTTCCTGCTACCATTGAAATACTTGAACCCGGATAAGTAACTTTTGAAAAAGAGAAGAAATACAAAAGTCTGTCCTGTGTGCCGTATTTCTTGCATAATTCAAAGATATTGGCAAGTTTTGTTTCTTTGTATATATGATGTATTCCGTAGGCATTATCCCAAAAAAGTCTGAAATCCTTTGCCGCTGTCTTCATTTTGGCAAGTCTTTCCGAGGTTTCGTCGCTGTAGCATACGCCGTTTGGGTTTGCGTAAAGAGGAACGCACATTATACCTTTTATGCTTTCGTCTTCTGCGGCTAACTTCTCGACTGTATCCATATCGGGACCGTTTTCGTCCATTTCGATATTTATCATTTCAATGCCGAATTCTTCAAGGATAGCAAAGTGTCTGTCATATCCGGGAACGGGGCATAAAAATTTCACCTTATCAAGTTTATGCCATGCTTTACAGCCATTACTGCCGAATATAAATTCTCTTGCCACAGCATCATAGATGAGATTAAGGCTCGATGTGCCGCCCATAACGATATTATCGGCAGGAACACCCGTGAGGTCTGACAATAATTCTCTGCATGATCTGAGTCCCGAAAGACCGCCGTAATTTCTTACATCTATCTCGTCATAATTAACGAAGTTTTTAAGCTTATTCACTTTTTTCTCTGTGATGTCAAGCTGCTGAGGCGATGGCTTTCCCCTTGACATATTAAGCTGATGATTTTCGGCTTTGAAAGCATCGAATTTTTTTTCAAGCTCTTTCTTTAAAGCCAAAAGTTCGTCTTTGCTCATATCTTTTATCAAAGACATAATGATTCCTCCCAAAATCGGATTTGTTATTTTTATATTATTTATATTATATCCTACCATAAAAAGCCTTGTCAACATATTATTTATTTTAATTTAATTAATTTTATCAAATTTTTGAATAAAAATGAAAGATATAATTGTTGATTATTCATAAAGAATTTTCTTATCGTTAAAAATACCCAAATTTCAACCTATATTTTTATTTGGATTTTATGTATTTTAACAAAATATGAAAAATCTAAAATTTTTTCTTGCATTTTTTGTATTTTGTAGTATACTATTCTCATAAGGAATTCCGAAAAGCAATGGCGCTTTGATAATAAAGATTATCAAGGCGTTTTTTTATTCAAAAATTTAACGGCAACGGTGCTGTGACAGTGTATTCTGTTATGGCATCGTTTTTTTGGTCAGGAGGTAATATTTATGCAGATAAGTCAGTTACAGCCGCTGGTGGAGGCTATGAACGCATCATGGACACTTATCGGGGCGGCACTGGTATTTTTTATGCAGGCAGGATTTGCAATGGTGGAAACGGGTTTCACGAGAGCGAAAAATGCAGGTAACATAATAATGAAAAATCTTATGGACTTTGCACTCGGAACTATAGTATTTTGGTTCATAGGATACGGGATAATGTTTGGCGCAGGCGGAAACGGTTTTATCGGTATGCCCGACATATTTATCCTTGAGGGCATAAACAGCGGAGATACTTCTTTCGTAACTATAATATTTCAGACGGTATTCTGTGCTACGGCGGCTACGATAGTATCGGGAGCGATGGCGGAGAGAACGAAATTTTCGTCTTACTGTATCTACTCTCTTATAATAAGTCTTCTGATATATCCTATATCGGGTCACTGGATATGGAGCAGCGACGGCTGGCTCAACAAAATGGGATTTCATGATTTTGCAGGCTCGACGGCTGTCCACATGGTAGGCGGTGTTGCGGCTATAATCGGAGCGAAAATACTCGGCCCTCGTATCGGAAAATACACAAAGGACGGCAAGGCTAAAGCGATACCCGGTCATAGTCTTACTCTCGGCGCACTCGGCTGTTTTATATTATGGTTCTGCTGGTTCGGCTTTAACGGCTGTTCGACTGTTTCCATAGCGGAGATAACAGATGAGGGGGTTCTCTCTTTTGCTCCTGCTTCCATTGCGGGCAGAGTATTCGTAACGACAAATATTGCGGCGGCAGTTGCTACTACGGTAACGATGATATTCACATGGATAAAATACAAGAAACCCGATGTTTCCATGACGCTTAACGGCTCGCTTGCAGGTCTTGTGGCGGTAACGGCAGGCTGTGATGTCATAACTCCCGCCGGAGCGGCTCTGATCGGTCTTGTATCGGGTATACTTATTGTAGTTGCGGTAGAATTTGTCGATCAGAAGCTTAAAATAGACGATCCTGTGGGTGCATTCAGCGTACACGGTGTAAACGGCTGTATCGGTACACTTTTAACGGGACTTCTTGCTTACTATGACGGAACGGAAATTGCTCCGAAGGGATTGTTATACGGCGGTGGAACGGAATTTTTCCTTACTCAGCTTATAGGAGTGGTATCTGTTATAGCATGGGTCAGCTTTACGATGATAATAATTTTCTATGCTATCAAGGCAACGGTTGGTCTGCGTGTTACGGAGCATGAAGAAATAGTTGGTCTTGATATAGAAGAACACGGTCTTGCATCAAGCTATGCTGACTTTATGACGGTATCGGTCGGAAAGAGCGAACAGGCTGTATCTGCGGAAGAATCCGTACCTGTTGTTGAGATGGGAGAAAGAGATGAAAAAACGGCAGTTGCCGGTGAACACAAATTCACGAATATTCAGATAATATGCAAACAAAGTAAATTTGAAGCACTTAAAAATAATCTCAATGATATAGGTGTATCTGGCATAACGGTCACAAATGTTCTCGGCTGTGGAATACAGAAGGGCAGCAGCGAATATTACCGAGGTGTTGCGGTGGATATGACACTTCTGCCTAAGATAAAGGTAGATGTAGTTGTTTCGGCTGTGCCTGTAGATGAAGTTATCTCTGCGGCAAGAAAAGCACTTTATACGGGCAGGATCGGTGACGGTAAGATATTTGTATACAATGTGGAGAATATTGTAAAAGTGAGAACGGGTGAACAGGGTTTCGCCGCATTACAGGGAACAGACGAATAAAATATTCAAACATAAGGATACATCCGTAAAAAATTATAGTAAACGACAAAAGTATTTATACTTTTGCTCGTTTACTCGCGCCGGCTGCGTGCCGCAAAGCGGCTAACTACCTTGTACGCAGCCGTGTGCATACCCCGTAGGGTTATAGTAAACGACATTTTTTAATGTCGTT
>JAFUUG010000006.1 GCA_017483905.1 Bacillota bacterium | reverse complement strand
TTAATATAAGTATCTGGCTCTATTGCCTTAATCACATTTATTGCTGTATCTTCTTCAAAAGGAATTACCATATCAATCATACTTAAGTATGCAAGTATACTAACTCGCTCATCGAGATTATTAATCGGTCTGCCCTTACCTTTTAATCGTTTTATTGACGAATCAGAATTTACTGCAACAACTAATTTATCTCCATATTTCTTTGAATACTGAAATGATTTAATATGTCCCAAGTGCAACAAATCATAACAACCATTTGTAAAAACAATTATTTCTCCTTTTTGTTTCCAAGCCGAAACAATGTTCTGAGCCAAAGAAACATCCACAATTTTGTTAATACTATCGTCATTAATCCATTGCTTATATAAAGCATCTACTAAATCATATTGCCTAACCACATATGTAAGTTCATTCTCCACAGCAAGTGTTCCTGCAAGGTTTGCAACAAGTAACACATCGTCAATCGAAATTGTTTTTTCCTCATAAAGAAGTGAAATTATTGCCAATACAGTATCCCCCGCACCCGAAACATTTACAGGGTACTTTTTATTTGCTTTTTTCTCTACTTCCAGTGTTTCGGAGATATAGCATATTCCAGTATTTCCTTTCGTAATAAATGCTTTTTTACACTCATTTGATTGATTCCATTGTTTCCATTCTTTTTGGTTTACAACAGCAACAGGATATTCACCAATATTAAATCTCCCTAAATCTCTAGAAGAATAAAAGATTGGGATTGCTTTTCCTTTACAATAATTTGTTGTGATATCCAATACTTCCTGTGATACAACACCGTACAAATAATCTGCAATAATTACAACATCAACCTCGTTGGATGCTAAGATTGTACTCAATTCTTTATCAATTGATTCTGAAAATGAATTTGTATCAAGTCTGGACACCTGCTGATTATCAACATATATTCTCTGTTTTATGACAGTCCTATCACTATCAAATCCCACTAAATTCACATGATATGACTCACATAATTCATTAACTCTATTACCCGCATCATCATTTGCACATCTTCCAATTAATGTCGTATAATTACAAAGACCTGCAACATTCGCCGCAACATTCGCCGCCCCTCCTAAACGATATTCAACAGATTCTTTATCAATAATGGGTATTTGTATTCCTGTTGATATCTTATTTACCGTCCCATAAATGTATTCATCTAAAAGAATATCTCCTATAACAACAACATGTTTATTACTTATATTACCTATTGCATTTAATATCTCTTTTATTGAACTATCCATAATTGAACTAACCTCTTATCTATTTTCTGTTATTAATATTCATCACTGTCTTCAATTCACCAAGGAAAGCACCAATAACTTCTATCAAAGGAGCAGTATTTTCATTCTGAGTAAAAAACATCAACTTTGCAATGCATTGTGCAATTATCTCTCGTCTGCATAACCTTGTCAACCCCATTCCTGATAATTATTGAAATTTTTTGCAAACAAATTGTCTGTACTCCCTTATTTTACCGCTTTTTTAATCGGCTGTCAATAAATGCCGCAAATTTTTGAATATCTAATTTTCACAGAAAAAACACTCAGACCGTAGCCTGAGTGCCGTGTACCATTTTCTATATTCTTATTTCCGTACCGTCCTTAAATGTGACCGTTTTTTCTTCCTTTCCGACTGTTATGAAAGCAACCGTACTGCTCCATAATGCTCCGTCAAAGTCGTTGATGATGCCGTCCTGCTCTTTCAATGTCTTTATAAAGAGCCGCATTTTTTCGCTCTGTGTTTCCTTTTGTTCAATGCGATAGACCACCTCATCATATTGGCTTTTTGCCTTTTCGTATCTCTGCACCAGTCCGTCATAGCGTTTTTGGTATTCGTCTTGGTTCTGTATTATCCTTGCGTTTTCGGCTACAATGTTATGCGTCATATCCACAAGTATCTTCATATCTTCCTGCAGTTTATCACGCTCGGTTTCAAGGTCATCGGTATTAAACAATGTTTTCCGCATCAATTCCACATTTGCGATTATCTCCTTTTTCTCCGTAAGCAGCTTGTTATAAGCATTTACGAACATTCCTTTTATCTCTTCTTCGGTCAGATGAGGTGTTTCGCACTTTGCTCCGTTGTATTTGCTGTTGCAGCGGTATATCACTCGTCTGTACTTATCCGTTGAGTGCCAGACCTTAGAGCCGAACCACCCGCCGCAGTCGGCGCATTTTATTTTGTTTGAGAATATGCTCACTCCGCTGTACCTCATACCTTTTTCCCGCTTACGCTTTTCAAGCTCTCCCTGAACAAGGTCGAAAACCTGTGGGCTGATTATCGCCTCGTGATTTCCCTCAATATAATACTGCGGTACTTCCCCCTCGTTCTTTTTCATCTTTTTGCTTAAAAAGTCTACCGTAAATTCCTTTTGCAGCAAAGCATCACCCTTATATTTTTCATTCGAGAGCATTCTGCGTATTGTACCTCGATTCCATTTATCCTTACCAATTGGAGATTTTATGCCCATTTCGGTAAGTTTTACCGCAATAGTATGAGGTGTCATTCCTTCAAGAAAGAGCTTGAAAATGAGCCTGACCGTTTCGGCTTCTTTCTGATTTACAGCTATCTGCCCATTTTCGCCTTTATCAAACCCAAGCACCCTTGAATATGCAAAGCTGACCTTTCCGTCTGCAAACCGTTTTCTTTGTCCCCATGTTACATTTTCCGAAATGGAACGGCTCTCTTCCTGCGCTAAACTCGACATCAGCGTGATAAGTAATTCGCCCTTACCGTCAAATGTCCATATATTCTCTTTTTCAAAATAACACTCGATATTATGTTCTTTTAGTTTCCTTATCGTTGTAAGACTGTCCACCGTGTTTCTTGCAAACCTGCTTACCGATTTGGTTATTATCAGATCGATTTTTCCGCTTAACGCATCGGCTATCATAGTGTTGAAACCATCTCTTCTTTTTGTTGATGTTGCGGAGATTCCTTCATCTGTGTACACACCCGCAAACTCCCAATCACCCCTACCCTTTATGTAGTTCGTGTAATAATCGACCTGTGCCTCATAGCTTGTTTGCTGTTCCTCGTGATCAGTGCTTACCCTTGCGTAACAAGCTACTTTCCGTTTCGCCCTGCTGTTGATAGGCTTTGATGTATATTTGCCTATCGTTGCGGGAATTTTTGTTATTTTCTTTTCCATTTTCGCTCCTTATATATCTCTCGTCTTTCCCTTATCTTCTCGTATTCTTCAGCACTGATTATTGCCGGGTGATCATTCTCGACAACTTCTTCCTTACCCGTTCCCGAATATGCCGCAGGATATATTCTCGTTCCTTTATAAAACGGATTGCTCAAAATGTAGAGAACAATTTTTCTTGAAAATTTACCCCGTTTGCTTTTATATCCAAGACTCTCCATTTTTCGTGAAATATCCGATATACTCATGTTGTTCAGATAATCTTCACATACCATTCTTACCGCTTTCGCCTCTTCCTCATTGATGATATAACCATCATCCGTATAGGTATAGCCGTAAATTTTCGTATGCGGGTCTAAATATTTTCTCTTTTCGGAATCATAAAACTCTATATGCCTTGTTTCTTTTCTTCCGCTATAAAACGTAAATATCATATCGCCGCTCGGATGAACGAGAATATTGCTTATTTTATTTGTGAATGTATTTTCATCAAAGCTATCAAGTCCGAGCATTTCACAAATAATGGCTTTCAGCTTTTTCTCTGATACGTTTTTGCTTTTACAGTCCGCCTTTTTGCTTCGCAGCTTTTTGTAACATACCCACATCTTACGGGTGTATGATACATAATGACTTCCGCAGCAAGCACAGGTCATTTTTGCCGAAAAACACAAAACCCCTGATATCCTGTGTGCTTCTTTGTTGAATTCAAGACTTTTCTTCATTTTGCTCTGTACCGCATCATATACATCTCTGCTTATAATGGCATCGTGGTGTTCGGCAACATAATACTTTGGCAGCTCGCCGTTATTCTTCTTAAACTGCCGCAATTTCGGTGAAAAATATTTCTGCAAAAGCAAATCGCCCATATAAATATTGTTGCATAGAACACCTTTTATAAATTGCTTTGTAGTACATCGGTATCCGTTATCTTTCAGCCATTTGGCAGTTCGAGCCATAGGCACATCGGCAAGATAGTCATCATAAATTTTTTTGACTGCTGCCGCCTCACTTTCGATAACATTAAAATCTCTGTCATAACCGAAAGCATAAATTCCCCAGCTCTCCCCTTTTTCAATTTTTTTTCGGATACTCCATTTGATGTTATCGCTTTGCGATACGCTTTCCTGTTCCGCAAAGCAGGCAAGCAATGTCAACATAAGCTCCCCATCAGCCGATAAAGAACTTATATTTTCCTTTTCAAAGCGTACTTCGATTCCAAGCTCTTTTAGTCGTCTTACCGTCTGCAGCAAATCAACCGTATTTCTCGCAAATCTCGATATACTTTTGGTAAGGATTATATCGATCATACCTTTTTCGCAGTCATCAATCATTCGCATAAAGGCTTCACGATTTTTTGTTGATGTGCCGCTTATGAAAGCATCGGTATAAACACCGGCATATTCCCAATTAGGATTATTTTGTATCAGCTCGCTGTAATAGCTGACCTGTTGGGAAAGTGAGTGGTTCAATCTGTCACTCTCCATAGAAACTCTCGCATACGCAGCTACCCGCTTTAGTTTTTTTATTGTTGGTACGATAGGTTCTATCTTTCTTATTTTTGCCATTCGATCACTCCTTTCGTACTATATATCACTCAAAACTCGATATTTATCAACGAAATATCCGAAAATAATGTGCCGAAAACAGGCTTGTATTTTTTTCTGAACATTGTATCAATCTGACAATAGTCACTCCTTGATATAATTTCCTCGGTCAACAATTTCTTTGCTATGCTCATTGTGGTTTGATACAATTTTTCATTTCTGAATTCCGCCTCAGACATTTTCGGCACCTCCAAATCTTGATTTTATATAGCAGGCTCGGCTGCAATATTTACGGTGTGAATTCCCGTAAACTTGGAATTTACTTCCGCAGCAGCAACATTTATAACTGTATATCGCTTTTTTGTTCACATCATCTCTGTGGCTGTTCCACCAAGCCATTCTGCATTTGTCGGAGCAAAACTTCTTCTCTCTCGTTCCTTTCGGCTGAACGATCGGCTTGCCGCAGG
>JAFUUG010000146.1 GCA_017483905.1 Bacillota bacterium | reverse complement strand
GGGAAAGTAGGTGGCTGCCGGATCAATGCTGGTGTGGCTCAACGGTAGAGCAGCTGACTTGTAATCAGCAGGTTGGGGGTTCGATTCCCTTCACCAGCTTTCCTTATATATGGGTGGATTCCCGAGTGGCCAAAGGGGACAGACTGTAAATCTGCTAGCTATGCTTTCGAAGGTTCGAATCCTTCTCCGCCCAGTTTTCATATTTTAATATCGCGGGATGGAGCAGTCTGGTAGCTCGTCGGGCTCATAACCCGAAGGTCGTTGGTTCAAATCCGGCTCCCGCAACTCTGATTTTTGGCTCAGAACATAGTGTTCTGAGCCTTTATCATTTTTGATTATAACACTTCTGTTTAGTTCATTTCCGTTATATTTCCGTTATTGATATAATAAGTTATGATAAATTATGTTAAGATACAAAAAATTATATGGTTTTTGGTATATTGTTTTGCTAAAAAAATTGACAAAAGAAAATAAATAAATTATAATTGAGTTAAATATAGTTTATTACAAGGATGTGGCAGTGTGTTTGTTGGCAGAGAGCGTGAAATGAATGACCTTAACAGCCGTTATAACAGCGGTAAATTTGAGTTTGTAGATAATCACTCTTGAAAGTAGTTCGATTTCAAGGTTGTGACATACTTCCACCACCTAAGAGGTGGGGGTTTCTCGCTCAATAGCCCTAACAGACTAAGTATCAACGAGCTAACCCCGTGTGTCCCACGGTTTCACATTCGGGTTATGCAAAAATCATCCGCATACCTTCGTTTTTGATATTTACAGCGGCATTTATATCTCTGCTGTGATATGTTCCACAATTCGGACAAGCCCATTCCTTACAGATAAATTTTTAGTTTCGGGATTTTTATATCCACAGCAAGAACAAGTCTGCCTACTTGCAAAGTATTTATCAACCTTTACAAGTGTCTTTCCTTGTTCTGATAATTTATACTGTAAGAATTTGATAAACATACACCAACCGTTATCGGGAACAGATTTTCCGAAATTAAAACATTGTGCCATAGCTTTCATATTAAGGTCTTTATTTACACACCGCAACCACGAGAAAATAGCCGATTTTGCGTTAAAAAGTCGAAAATACCATTTCAGAAAGGTTAAAGGTGGATTACTATGAAAATGACGGAAAAAGAGTATAAGGAACTTGTTAGTATATTCAGATACTTGCGTGATAAATGTGATAGCTGCTACGAGAAAGACGTCGATAATGCGGTAGCGGAGTTTAAGGAAGAATACAGAAAGTATATTGTATCAAAATAAACATTGACCTTTAGGGGAATTTTTGATATTATATAGTTAAAGAGCAGAACACAGCACAGTTTAACGAGGTAAAAAATGAAAAGGCTTAAAACGATAGACGAATTGACGATAAGTGATGATTTTATGTTCGGGGCGGTGATGAAAGACCCGAAATTATGCAAGCCACTTCTTGAGTATATTTTGGGTATAAAGATAAAAGAGATAAAATATCCGCAACGACAGAAAGTTATAGATGAGCGATACGATTCAAAAAGTGTTCGCCTTGATGTCTATGTAGAAGATGATGAAAATACGGTCTACAACATAGAAATTCAGACAACGAGCAACAAAAATTTGCCAAAGCGAATGAGGTACTATCAGGGTATAATCGATATGCACACCATAAGCAAAGGCAGTGAGTACAAAGAACTAAAAAAGAGTTTCGTAATATTTATCTGCACGTTTGACCCGTTTGGTGAAAACAGATATATTTACACATTCGAGAATACTTGCAGAGAAAACAAAGATTTAACGCTTGATGACGGAGCATTAAAGGTTATTGTAAATGTATGCGGAACTGTCGGAAACATAAGCAGCGAACTTAAAGCTGTACTTGACTATATCGCAAAAGGAATAGCAGATACAGATTATACAAAAAATTTAGATATTGCTGTCGAAAAAGTTAGAAATGATGAAGAATGGAGGCAGGAGTATATGACACTTTATATGCGTGATATGGAAAATCAGCAACTTGGCAATTATAAAAGAATAGTATCTTCAATCAGAAAGAAAAAAGATACATTAAGTAGTGACTTTTTTATTGATATGTTTGATATCAGTGACAATGAATATAACAAAATTATTTATTTCATCAATAACAAACCCGATATGGACGACGAGGATATTGCTGACAAGCTATTAAATGACGAAGAATAACAAAAAGAAAAACAAAATATAAAGGCTCTTAAATCGACACATATTCGATATTGTAAGCCTTTTATTTTGATTCAATCTCTCTTTCCGATAGGCAGGATCACATTTGTATAAAACATATTTTTTTCGTGATAATACTTAGCAGTACCTCCGCAGCCCTCAGCGATAGTTTCTATAGTCTTCCCGAAAGACGAACAGTAAACGTGAAAACAGGATCGGTGCTTGTTCCTTCCGAACAGGCAGAAGCCGTAAAAATTGCGGAAACTATGGATGAAAATTGTGAAGTTCATCAGACTGTATTGCAGATGATCGAGAACTGCAATACAAGCAGCTTTTGCTAGATAAAATATCATTTATACGCAAAAATTTCTAATGTAATTATTGACTTTAGGGAATATTTATACTATACTATAGTTAGAATAAAACGTATAAATACGCAAAATTATCTAATGGAAGTGATCAAATGATAGAACGAAAAAAATATCTTGATAAACTTATACGTAAAAAAGAAAACGGAATGGTCAAGGTCATTACGGGAATAAGACGCTGCGGCAAGTCATATTTGCTTTTTGAGATATATCATAAGTATCTTAATTCTATTGGGGTAGATGACAGCCACATTATTGAACTTGCTCTTGATGACGATATGAATATCCGCTACCGAAATCCACTGGAATTGGGGCAATATATAAGGTCGCTGATAACCGACAAAGAAAAAATGTATTATATTTTCCTTGACGAGATACAAAAGGTTGCCGAAATACCTAACCCATATCTCCCGGACAACAACGAAAAAATCAGCTTTGTGGATGTTGTTTTGGGGTTGATGAAGATACACAATGCCGATATATATGTAACGGGCAGTAATTCAAAAATGCTTTCATCAGACATTCTTACCGAGTTCAGAGGACGCGGTGACGAAATAAGAATCAACCCGCTTTCTTTTTCGGAGTTTTATATGGGATTCAACGGCGAAAAGCGAGATGCCTGGCGTGAATACTACACCTACGGCGGAATGCCGCTTGTGCTTCTTCAAAAGACTCACGAGGATAAAAGCCGTTACCTCGACGATCTGTTCAATAAGATATATCTTGATGATATAATGAACCGAAACAATATAGCCCACGACAAAAGCGTACTTGAAGACCTTCTGAATATAATCTCGTCTTCGGTTGGCTCTCTGACAAACCCGTTAAAGCTGTCAAAAACTTTTAAAAGCGTCAAAAACCTTTCAATAAGCGATGATACTATCGCAAAATATCTTGATTATTTCATTGACGCATTTATGGTGTATAAAGCACAGCGATACGACGTAAAAGGCCGTAAATATATCGGCTCACCCATGAAATACTATTTTGCGGACATAGGCCTGCGCAATGCAAAACTGAATTTTCGACAGCAGGAAGAAAACCATATAATGGAAAATATTATTTATAATGAACTGCTTTACCGCGAATATAATGTCGATGTTGGTATGGTAGAATATAATCATAAGGACAATGAGGGCAAAAGCAAGCGCACACAGCTTGAAATAGATTTTGTTGCCGCTAAAGGCAGCGAGAAATTGTATATTCAGTCTGCATTGACAGTATCTGAGGAAAGTAAACGTATGCAAGAGATCAATTCACTTACTAAAGTAAATGATTCCTTTAAGAAAATAGTTATTGTAAAAGAAAATATTATCCCATGGTATGATGAAAACGGCATTTATTATATTGGTATAGAACAATTTTTACTTGAAGGGCGCCTCTAAAAATTGCTTTGAAGCAGAATGCAGAGGAATTTTTGAGAGCGAGGAAAACGATCGAAAGCATAGCAGAAAAGCTATGTTGAGGGAGTTTGACGAAGCTATCGGAAAATTCATCAAGTTATGCAAAAAATGAATTTTTAGAGGTGGCCTAAAGATAATATTTGATAATGAAAAACCGATATATTGGATTTTTGATCCGGTATATCGGTTTTTTTATTGTTATTTTCTCAATCCGCATTCAATTTCCCGTCAATGTGTTTTTCCATTAAAAATGTTAAACTGTACATATCAAAATTACAGGGAGGCGGAAAATATGGAATAAAACGACGTTTAATTATAACACTTCTGTTTAGTTCATTTCCGTTATATTTCCGTTATTGATATAATAAGTTGCGATAAATTATGTTAAGATATTAAACCTTAGATGAGAACAAATGTAGCACTATATCACGAGAGTAGGTTAGTGCCATAATTCTTAAATTTTGTATAGTGACATTTTTTACAACCATATTTAAGAAAATTATTTACACTAATTAAAAAATAGTGTGCATTATTCGCAAATCATAAAAAGT
>JAFUUG010000145.1 GCA_017483905.1 Bacillota bacterium | reverse complement strand
CAAAAACTCACGGCAGTAAACCGTTTGTTGTTCTTTGAACATTCGGAAACGATAAAAAAACATCTCCTGTATTCTATATCGGAAAAATTTAAAGAATATTTATCGAGAATCATTTTTTGCTTCCTTACATACTTGAATTATATCATTATTTCCCCTTTAAGTCAATGATTTCATAAAAATTTCAATATCTTGCAACTCCATTTTTTTTAATTTATAGTAAACGACAAAAGTATTTATACTTTTGCTCGTTTACTCGCGTCGGCTGCGTGCCGCAAAGCGGCTAACTACCTTGTACGCAGCCGTGTGCATACCCCGTAGGGTTATAGTAAACGACATTTTTTAATGTCGTTTACTATAAAAAAGCCGCCGCATTTCTGCGACAGCTTTTTTGTTTTTTATAATTAAGCTTCAGTTGTAGCTTCAGTAGTTTCTTCTGTAGTTTCTTCTGATGTAGATACTTCGGAAGTAGTTTCTTCAGAAGCTGCTTCTGTACTTTCTTCTGAGCTTTCAGCTTCTGTTGCTTCTTCAGCAGCAGCTGCTGCAGCTGCTTGTTCTGCATTGTAGTTTGCAAGAGCGATCTCATAGATCTTGTCATAGAGTTTGCTCATAAGAACAGCCATCTGAGCTCTTGTCATATCTTTAGTTCCTTCAATGTTAGAACCTGTTCCGTTTACCATACCCTGAGATACTAAGTAAGCTGCGAAAGGCTTAGCATAGTCAGCCATATCAGCTTCATCATCAAACTGGCTGAGAACGCTTGTATCAGCACTGATGTCTTCGCCGCAGAATTCAAGAGTCTTAGCAACGAGAACCATCATATCCTGTCTTGTAAGGCTCTTTTCAGGGCCGAAGTTGCCGTCGCCGTAGCCTGATGCAACGCCTGCCTGCTTAGCAAGACCAACATAGTTAGCATAGTATTTTCCTGATTCGATATCATCGAAGTTGTCTGTAGCAGTTCCGCTAAGACCTAAGATCTTGTCGAGCATGATGATGAAATCTGCTCTCTTGCTGCCTGTATCAGGATCGAATTTACCTTCTGCAATGCCGTTTACGATACCAAGAGAAGCAAGCTTGTTGATTGCGCTTGCTGCCCAGTCTCTTCCTGTAAGGTCGTTGAATGTCTTAGAATAAACAGCCTGAGTAGGAGGAGTGATCTTTACACCGTTAGGTGCTGAGAATGAAGGCTGAACTGCTGTAGACTGGCTGCTGCCCTTGTTTGAATCGGAAGTATCAGTCTTAGTTCCGCTTATAGGAGATTTTAATGAATCATTGGTGCTTGAAGCTCTTGAAGAAGAACCGCCGCCGCCGCCGCTGCTGCCGCCGCCTGATGATCTTCTTGTAGTAGTTTCAGTTGTAGATTCTTTAGTAGTTGTTGCTGTTGTAGTTGTTTCTGTAGTTGTTTCTGTAGTAGCTGCTTTAGTAGTAGCTTCCGATGCAGCTGCTGTAGTAGCCTCTGTTGTAGCCTCTGTTGTTGATTCCGAAGAAGATTCTGTTACTGTTGTATCCTTGATCTCGGCAACAACACCTATAGAAGCATAAGCAAGTTTCTGATATCCGCTTGCTGTAAATCCGCTTGGATTAGCTATATACAAATCAAATGTTCCCACAGATTTTGCTTCAAATACAAATGTTACCCAATCAGCAGATTCTACTGTAATATCATTTTCAGGCATAAGCTCTGTTGAGCTTCCTGCTTTGATATCCTTTAAGAGGTCTGCAGGCTTAGAACCTGTATCGATATCTGTGTTTACTTTGATATCTTTAAGTTCTGCTATGCTTGAATCAAATTGAGGTAAAATAGAAAGACCCATTATACCGTTTTTGTTGTTGGAGATTTTGTAAACCATCTCAAATTCATCACCAACAGCGATTTCGTCTTTGTTTGCTTCTAATGTAAAGTAAACGCCGTCAAAATCAGCAGGTTTTTCCTCTGAAACTTGTTTTGCATTCTTACCGTAGTGATATTCAGCCTTTGCTGCTGCAGGAGAAGCCACAGCATCTGTAACTGCTTCTGTTGTAGCCTCTGTAGTAGCCTCTGTGGTAGCTTCTGTTGTAGATTCGCTTGAAGATTCTTCACTTTCTGCACTTTCGTCGCCAACTGCTGTAAATCTTAATCCTGAGAATCTTGTCTTAGAACCCTGAGCAAAGATGTAATATGTTTCGCCCGGTTCAACCTCATTAAATGAGAAGTAGTAGCTCTTGTCAACGCCTGTTCCTGTAAGTTCCATTATAGCATTGCCGTCAGAGCCAAGAAGCCAACCCTTTTTGCTGTTACCGGTTTGGCCGTCTACACCTATCTTCATTACCCATTCAAGCTCGCCGCTTTCAATGTCTTCAGGTGCGGTAAACTTGAAATAACCACCCTGAATAGGAACTGCGCCGTCTGTTGCACTTGTCCATGAACCCTTTTCGTCATTGTACCCAGATCTTGGATTTGCTCCGCCGGCAATCCAAGCCTTTTTCTCTACAACATCAGGGAAAGCAGCCGTAATAGCTGCATCACTGTATCCGGCATCTTTTGTGTCTGTACCGACCACCTTAGCTACAGCTGCTGGTGTTGTATGGTCGTCATCACCCCATAAGAATCCCTCACCGAGTTCAAATCCGAACTCATCGGCTTTACCGCCTGCAAGCCACTCACCTATGTCACCTGTTGGAAGTGCTGTTACTGCGCCGTTATCGTCTTTTGTGGCAGCATTGTAAATCTTGCTGAGATCCCACTCAACCGAGTAGCCGTCGTCAGTGGTTGTCTTTGTTCCTATGCCTGTTGTGACAGAACCTGCTGCATTGGCAACGCTTGTGTTTACCATTACAGAAGAGAGTGTCATTGCACCGGCAAGAACAAAGCTCACTTTTTGTTTAAAGCTTTTTTTCACTTTAAATTCCTCCTTTAAAAATTTTGTATATGTTCTTAGGTATCACATATTTTGAGTCATTGAAATGACATAACCCAAACAGTTTTCTACCTATGAAGTTATTATACATTCTTATTATCAAAAAGTCAATTTTTTTTCGCAAATTTCTCAATTTGAAATATTTCTGTAATATGTGTAATATTTCCATATTCCCTCTGTATATTTTCGATTCCGTCCAAAGCAAAATGCTGCGAAATTGCCTTCCGCAGCATTTTACTGTATATTATTGAAGATTATGATTATTTCAGGTTGTATTTTTCTTCAGCTGGGAATACTCCGTTGAATCTTCCTCTCATCATATCTCTTATCATGATATAGTCGGCAAGGTCTATAGCCTCATCGTCACTATCGACAGTTGCAAGTTCTTTGTTTGCACCTGGTACATCCTTACCTCTCATTATATCTCTTTCCATGATGTAGTCGGTAAGAGTAATGTCACCGTCATCATCAAGATCCGCAAATCTTACAAACTTAAGTGTAACACCGTCAACAACAGCTTCACCGCTATCCTTGTTGATAACCACACCGTTAGTTGCAGCTGCATCATCTTCATAGATACTGAAGTTTACAGGAACAAGAAGTTTTCCGTCTACATCGCTGAGAGTAACTTCAACACCGTTTACGGCAACCTTTCCGTCCTTAGCGCTTACAGTAACTGTTTCGCTCTTGCCCTGACCGCTTACTACAAATTCTGTTTCTGTAACCTTAGCAGAAGTAATAGTAACTGTATCATTTACAGGACCTACAGCATTTGTCTTATTAGCAACAGCGTTTGCTTTCTTCTCGAACGTGATAGTGATCACAGCCTCGCTTGCACTTTCGCTGTTAGACATCTTATATGTTGCAGTCACATAGTCCTGCTTGTTGAGCTGGTCAACAAGATTCTTAGCATAAGTCTCAGCATCAACGCCGTCGGTTAATGTAACTGTTGTTCCGCTTACCTTAGAACCTGAAACAGTACTTGTTACGTTTAATGCTGCATCCTTACCTGTCTTTTCTACGCCGATACCGTCTGTAGAAGTAGCCTTGTATGCAACCTTAGTTTCAGCTGCTGCGAATGTGAATACGGTTTCGACCGTCTTTCCTCCTTCGCCCATGTAATTGATCTGAACACCATCAGTGCCTATTTTTGTAATAGTAACATTTGCGCCTGCATCAACAGCATCTATAGCATCGATAAGACCTGCAATATCCGCATCATCTATAAGATTTACTTTGTATGTTCCGTTTTCTTCTGCAAAGCCCTTAGCAAGTGCACCTGTTACATCCAATGTACCGTCTTTTGCACTTAATGTGATATCATATCCGTTAGGAGCGATATTAAATTCAGCCTCAGTCTTAGCGAAGTTGATTTCATCGCCTACAAGAGCGAAGTCGCCGTCTTTAACTGTTACTATCTCACCTGCCGAATTGAGCGTATTGAGAACAGAAGCATCGCTGTACTGATCTATACCGATAACACCTTTACCTAAACTCTTTACTTCAAATGTAAGAGTAGCAAGCTTAGAGCCTGTAGCCTTGTAGTTCTTATCAAGAGCCGATATATTTGTTCCGTCATCAGGAAGACCTGCAACAGCAGCTAAAACTACAGTCTTTACCTTTGTAGTCGCATCAACTGTACCGTTAGCATCCTGAGCCTTGATACGAGCTGCGCTTATAAGCTGATATTTTGTTCCGTTTGCTTCATATACGACATCGCCCTCTGCCGCATCTTTAAGTTCGATAACATCTGAGTTATATGTTAATTTGACAGTAAAGTTGTTAATACCAACTTGGTTAGCATCATTGAATAAAAGATCGGCATTAAATGTATCGCCGACTTTCCAGTCGTTCTTTGCCTTGTCGGTATCACCTATAAGTGCCTGGAATCCTGTACCTGCAAGTACCTGTACGCTTGAATTTGAAGTAGAATCGTCAAGAACCTTAAGCTCTGTAGCCTGAGTCTTTGAACTATTGTCATTTTTTACGCTTGATGCAACAGCCCCGCCTGAAACTACCGCATCATTTGCATCCGAACTGCTCTCTGCCGAAACTTCCGCAGCGAATGCACCTGTTTGAGCAAAAACAGAAAGTGTCATAGCTCCCGCTAAAAATACACTAACGTGTTTTCTTAAACTCCTTTTCATTTTTTTTCCTCCTTTTTCCTATTTTTCATTTTGTTAAAAGAATTTATGAAAAACTGTATAAAAATCATCTTAGAACACTAAGTTAGATTTTTACTTATGCCTATTATAAACCTTTTTTTCATTTAGGTCAATATTTTATTAACAAATTTTTTTAAAAAGTTTTATAAAATTTATCGCTTTTTATTTCATTTTTTTCGTCATGCACCCTTAAACATGGCTTCTACAGTCATTTTTACGCCACAAAATATTTAACAAAAATTTTTTTATAATTTAATTAAATTCTGTTATTTCACATCGTAACGTCATTTATATACTTCGCAAATAATTCCACCGCATTGTATATTTCTTCTTTCGTATTCGTCTGCGCTCCTACCTCTGCCAGTATGGATTTATCTTTCATATTCAGGCTGTACCTGTAGGCATTGAGATATATTCCCCTGCTGAATCCGGGATTGCCCTTCATCATTGCGTTTTGCAGTCTGAAACTGAGTGCAAGATTAGTCGGCAGATAAGGATTCGGCAATTCCGCTATATCGGTAAGGCTGCCGTTTTCGTTTATCCTGCATAGTCCGTTGAACAGCATTATCTTTGCCGTACTTTTGCCGTTTATCTCTGTCACCGGCTTGTAATCCTCGTTCACTCCGTCCCTGTGCATATCTATCACCATTTCGATACTTGGATTTTCTTCAAGTACCTTTATTATCACAGGCTCCATTCTCTCGTATGCACCCATTATTTGCAGCCGCCCGTCTACCGTATCGAAACTGTCCGTTATATGTATTGTTTTTATTCCGTATTCTTCGAGTTTCTCGCAAAATCTGTTTCCCGCTCCGACTATTCCCTCATTTATATCGCCTGCTTTGCTGTCTGCGAACATCTCGTGCGCATGGGTATGGAAAACAAGTATCCTCGGCTTTTCGTCCCTTGTCACTCTCAGATCCGCCGCCATAAATTTATCCACATCGAACAGATCGCTCGTCATAGCCGTTTTTTGATCCACGATATAGCAGCTTCTCCTGAGCGTATCGAGATCACGCAGTCCCGCCATGTCATCTCCGACATTTGCACGATCCTCATCGTTGCTTTTTTGTATATCGGTATCAAAACTTATCTCATCTTTGCCTATGACCTCTCCGACCTCGTTCACGACATCGTCTTTCCCGATGATCTGTGAATTTTCAAAGTACATCGCTTCGCTTTTTTCCTCAAAGACGGGCAACCCCTCATAAAGTATCTCTTTAAGGACGATCTCTTTCGCCCCGTCGCATTTTCGGTAAAAAGCCGCCGCCAGTATAAGCATAACGATAAAAAACAGCCGAATCTTTTTCATAATATATACCCCTTGAGCCAGACATATTTTTGTTTCTTCCCAAAGAAATATATATTATCCGAGCCTGTCTTTTATACCTGCCGAAAAACAAGATATTCTCTCATTTTTCGGCACTCTTTTATAATTTTCGGTTCATTGTACCTCAGTAAAACGAATTTTTGATACATAACTGTTACTTCCGATAGTACCACTGTATATTTTATAAGTACCCGCACTGAGTGAAAAAGCCAAATCACCGTTTTCACCCGCTTTAGTGTCATAGTCGGTTTCTGTATCATTATTAACTTTTTTAACAGTTATGCCATGACTTGATTTAGCGGGATCTAAAGTCACTGTCATCTGACAATTCCTGTCAACCGTAAATTTAATATAGTGGGTCAGCTCTTTTAATTTAGCGGAATTATTCTCTCTTCCGTTAAGTTTATATTCCAATGCACCATTGTCCATACTGCCGCTGTTGCTTGACAGACTTGTATTATTAAATGTATAATCCTTATCCATTGATACAGCAGCGTCTGCCGAAGTCTCCGATGTACTCTCACTTGTACTTTCGCTCGTACTTTCACTTGCAGGTTCCGCACTTCCGCCGCCGTATATTCTTATTATCTCAGCCGCATCTCTTGCAGAAATAACATTGTCACCGTCTAAATTATATCTGTCGAATTTTTCGCCCGTAAATTCCACAGCACTTCTGTCAAGCACTGCTTTAAGTACTTCTGCCGCATCATTGCCGTCTACTTTTCCGTCCTGATTAACGTCGCCCCTGAGTGCCTGCGATTCGTCTTCCGTAGTACTCTCGGAGGATTCCTCCGATACATTTTCGCTTGTTTTTTCCGTAGATTCTTCCGTAGTACCGTCGGAAGGTTTTTCAACCTCTCCGTTTACACTTCCTCCGCCTACCGAAACGAGTTCGGATTTATAATTTACTATATCGCTTTTAAGTGCAGTATCAACATCGTAGCTTGAAGCATCGGTAAGACCCGTATACTTAGTCCTGTCTTCGGGAAAATCTCCGCCGTTCACACGACCTGCATATTTTGTTACCGTAGCCTTCACGGTATTTACATCATCGGGTGTTGCATTTACATTGCTTGTTGAAAGAGAAACATTATCGTAAGTCGTGCCGCCCACTAATGCCTTTACGGTACTTGGAACTTCTTCATCTCTCGATTTAACAAGATAAGCATCAAACTGTGTACTCGCACCGTTTGTCCTTGTATCCGTTGCATCGTAGTAAACAGGTTCTCTTTCTGTTTCCGTGCTGTTGCTGTATTTGTTTGCATCAGAACCCGAAATAATGTTATTGTATGCCTTTATTATACCGCCGTTTTCTTTTGAGAATGTACCTTTTGCGCTGAAATCGGCTTCACCCGTCTT
>JAFUUG010000144.1 GCA_017483905.1 Bacillota bacterium | reverse complement strand
GTAAATCAACCATCCCAAAAATCTCTTCAACGGAGTCAAGGGTACACCCGGCGCATATCTCATCCCCTTGTATTTCGGCCAAAAGTTATTATCCTCAGTCGGATAGTCTTTTTCTCCCTTATTACCGACACACATGGCCTGAAAAAGATTAAACGGGATCAGTACACCTATTCCGGGGATATGTGCTTTTCCGGATTTCACATCAAGATAAAATCTCTTCGTGACTTCATACGTCCTTCGCAGATTCTTTTTCGTTGGCTTGTAGTCATTCCAACTCAGTGCAGTTACCGGAAGCTGATAGCATTTATTAAATCCCCATCCCGGCAGTGTTGCCGCTAAGGCCTTAGTCGTACTCTCGGCTGACACACCTCCGGTTGTACTGATTATAAGTGCCTTCTTTGTAAAATATCTCGGTCGGTGTAACATAAATGCCATATGATCCGTAAAGTTTTTCATAATTCCGGGCAAATGTCCCTGAAAACATGGAACAGAGAAAATAACTGCATCGCATTCTTCTATTGTATCTATTATCGGCTGCACTTTCTTATGATGTGGACAGAATTTATGACCTCTGCGAAAACAATTGCTGCATCCTGTGCAAAATGGAAGATCTATTTCTGATAAATGCACTTCGCAAAACTCAACTGTATTATCAATTTTATGGATATACTTCTTTGCAGCCAAAGTCAGCCGCCATGTATTCCCTTTGTGTGGTCCGCCATTGAATATTAATATTTTCATACGCTCTCACCTTCCTCCACAAATTCCGATTTACACGAGCAAGCCGTGTGCTTACTCTACCTCTTCATTATATCATATCGTCCCCGAAAAAGCAATCCCATTTCTAAGAAATCCACCCTATGAAATCACCGTCATCATCAACAGAAGCCCCATGTTGAAACTATGCAAGAGGGAGAATCACCATGAACAAACTGTAAATTTTTCGGAAAATCATGAGCAAATCTTCAAAAACAGCGGTAGATAAGTAGAGGGTGTTTTTCATGGGCGGTCAGGCAGGGCAGAAATTTGAATGTAACGATAAGCATATCGACATTCAAAATCGGCTCAGGGAGAGCCGAGGAAATAGTTTCACCAGACTGCCGCCCACCCAGCATCATAACTGCGCCGAAGCCCGGTAAAATACTCTCAGAGCCGTGCGGAACAGAGAAAAAGTCGCATAGCTCCAATCACGCAGGAGCGTGAAAAATCGCCGTGAAGCGGCGAAAAACAAGTGAGGGCGTGAAACGCCCGATCAATTTTCACAAGCACGGTATAAAGTATTACGATTATGGAAAATCGTAAACTTTATACGGCTTGTCAGGGGAAAATTCCCCTAAGACCCCTGAGAGGTCGGCACAGCCGACCGAGATACAGAAAGGAGACACAATGTCAATATTCAAAAAATCGGGCGAGGGCTTCCTTGCAAAGCTGTTCAAGCATAAGCAAGTCGAGGAGCTTGCGGAGGAACTTGCCCACACCTATGCGGACGAAATGCAGGCGGATATGCTGTCAGAAAATTCTGAAACAGATACCGCCGAGGACACCACAGCCGAGCCGATACCAATGCTCGAAGTCACCGAAACGGGAGAGGTAGATTTCACCGAGCCGCCCGAAAATGCCGAGGGCGAATCACCACCGCAGGACACCCCCGACAGCATCGAGC
>JAFUUG010000143.1 GCA_017483905.1 Bacillota bacterium | reverse complement strand
GTTCAGGAACTAATATAAATGTAAACGGAAACTATCCGATAGACACAAGCGAAGATATGCTGAAAATAATGAGGGCAGCGGAACATAACGAAAATGAAGAATTTTCCCATGAGTATGCTGAATTTGCAAAGACAGCCGAAGAGGAAGGCTTCATGCAGATAGCCAACAGTTTTAAGATGATAGGCAAAATAGAAAAAAGTCACAGTGACAGATTCAAAATGCTTGCAGATCTTATGGAAGATGGCAAGCTGTACATTTCCGATATTGAGATTGAATGGATGTGTCTGAACTGCGGATATATATTCAACGGGAAGAATGTACCTCAAAAATGTCCCGTTTGCAGCCATGAAAAAGGATATTTTATAAGGCTTGAACTTGCCCCGTTTTCTGCTTGCAAATAGTTGGTATTTTATTTGAAAAGCGATAATATAATATTACCGGATATATTTTGTCCGGTAATTTTTTTTGTCGGAGGGTGAGAAAATGGAAAATGAATATAAAAGCACGAGAGAGATGTATCGCAATTACAGAAGTCACAGGAGAACTTGCAGAGCGGAAAGGGAAAGGAGAGAAAGAGAGGCTGTCGGTGAGGCGTTTTTTATGAGGTGCGTTACGCTGGCGGTAATAGGGCTTTTTATCTACATAGTGACAACGAGTGATACGGATATCGGGAAAAAGATAAGCGAAAAAGCCGAAGAGCTGATAGGAGAGAATTTTTATGCGGAAAAGATAGCAGATATTGGCGAAAGCATTATGAATACAGCCGTAAAAGGCGATATAAGAATAGATGAAGAGGAAGCCGAAAAAATAAACAAGAAAGAGAAAATATATTCCGAGAACAATGAAATAAAAAACTGATATCCCCCGATGATGAATCGGGGGTCAAGTGGGTAATGCCTGTGGAGGGCGTGATCACTTCGGTATTTGGAGAGAGGATAAATCCGATAAGCGATAAAAGCGAAATACATAATGGAATCGACATAGGAGTTGACGAGGGAACCGAGGTAAAGGCGTGCATAAGCGGAACAGTAAGTGAAACGGGAGAAAACGAGGGTTACGGAAAATATATAAAATTCAGCAATGGCGAATACGAGATATTATATGCACATTTGAGCGATGTGCTGAAAAGTGAGGGGGATAGCGTTGAAATGGGCGAAACGGTCGCATTATCGGGCAATACGGGATATTCGACGGGTCCGCATCTTCATTTTACGGTATTTAAAAACGGGAGCGAAACAGATCCTCTGACTGAGGGGGATTTTGAGTGAAAATAAGGGTCAAGCCTATTTTCTGCATAGCGGCGGCTGTTATATGTCTGCTGGGATATGCCGAAGAATTTTTTATCATGCTCATATTTGCGATAGTCCATGAGTGCGGTCATATAGTAATGGCATGGATATTCGGAAAAAAATGCAGAAGAATAAATATTACACCTATAGGAGTTTATGCCGAGATAGAGAAATACGATGAGGGCACAGCTTTTGAGAGGATATGTATTGCATTGGCGGGTCCGGCGGTGAATATCATTATTGCAGTTTTATGCAGATGTATGGGTCTATTATATATATACGATGTAAATATCACACTGGCATTATTTAATATGATGATGATATATCCCCTTGACGGGGGCAGGATCGTAAAGTGTGTATGCGAATGTTTTATGGGGATAGCTTCGTCAGATAAAACGGTGATGAGGTGTACTTATATAGGGGCGGTGTTGCTTATGGGGGCAGGGATTTTGCAGACTGTTCTGTTTCCGTATAATATAAGTCTTATATGTCTGGGGAAATATTTAATGAAGATAAATGAAGAAGAAAAGGTATGGCTTGGTTACAGGTCTTTTGAAAGGATAAAAGGAAAGATAAAAAGAGGAGAAGTGCTTGAGATAAAAAGATATGCAATAGCGGAGAATACGGAGATAAAGAGTATTACAGAGGTCATGGGAAATGATCATTATTGTGTGTTCGCTTTGGAAAACGGAGAGGAGATAAGCGAGAGAGAAGTGATCGGGTATATTGAGGAGAATGGGATCGTCGGAAAGGTCGGAGATATGAGAAAATGACAGATGTTTTTTTAAAAGCTTTCGCAAGCATTGTACTTCCTCAGCCCCATATTTTTTTTTCCGCAAAAAATTAAAAAAGCAAAAGCTATAGAATAGACACACGTTTGACATTACGGAAAAGCCGATTCTGTAAAAGCGAATTTACAGTAAAAGTAAATTTTTTTAAAATTTATTGAAAAAATAATATTTTTATAGTATAATATCAAATAATATGCAACGATTAGTTCTAAAAATATTTTTAAGAGGTGTCTATAATGAAAGTTGCTATTTGTGATGACAATAAAAAATTTTGCGAAGAATTATTTAAAATGATTGAAGAATACAAGAAAAGAAATCATATTTCAATCGAAACAGATATTTTTTTATTTGGTAAAGATCTAATCGATAATATAGAATCAGGCGAATACTATAATTTGATTTTTATGGATATTGAATTAGGAAATTTAGAGCATGGAAGTGATCTTGGAAATTATCTAAGAGAAACCATAGATAACCAAACTACCTGTATTGCTTATATATCATCTTATAAAAAATATGCTATGGAATTATTTAAAAGTAGACCATTAGATTTTATAGAAAAGCCTATTACAAAAGAAAAATTGGAAAGAGTATTCAATGCTTATTTTAAAATATCTAATTCTGAAAATGCCTTTATAAAAGTGAAGATAGGATTTCAAACAAATATTATCCTATGTAAAGATATTCTTTATTTTGAAAGAAAATATAGAAAAATATATGTCGTAACTCGAAGTGAAAAATATGGATGCTATATGAAATTTGATGAAATAAAAAATTTAGACGGATTTATAGAGATTCATAAATCATTTGTTGTTAATGTAAATTATATAAAAGCTTACTCCTATGATACTATTACATTAACAGATAATACAGTACTTACAATCAGCCAATCAAAAAGAGCTTATGTAAAAAAATATATGGAGGAAATATAATT